>DXDP01000251.1 GCA_019115445.1 Candidatus Nocardiopsis merdipullorum | reverse complement strand
GCCCGCCCCCACCACACCGCCACCACCCCCGATGCCGTGTGGATGCGCTGCGACCGATTCGTGGCCGTCGACCACCACCAGGACCGCACCTACCTGGTGTGCACCGACCCCGGCCCCAACACCAACACATGGCTGGAACGCACCCGCGCCGCCCTTACCGAGCTGAAACCACTACCAGACCCCCCTGCCGCAGCCGCGCCCTTGGACCTGGCCCCTCACCTGGAACGCCCCCACCAGGACTACATCGTCGACATCAAGGAGTGCCTGAACCACCTCGCGCAGGGACACAGTTATGAGATCTGCCTGACCAACCGGGTCCGCCTACCCGACGACCACAGCAACGACCTGGACTTCTACCGGCGCATGCGCGCCGCAAGCCCGGCCCCCTACGCCGCCCTGCTGCGCCTGGGCCAGCTGACCGTCCTGAGCGCCTCACCCGAACGCTTCCTACGCGTGGACACCCACCGCACCGCCGAGTCCCGCCCCATCAAAGGCACCGCGGCGCGCCTGCCCGACCCCCAGGCGGACGCCCGCGCCGCCCAAGAGCTACGCACCGGGGCCAAAACACGCGCAGAAAACCTCCTGGTCGTCGACCTGCTCCGCAACGACCTGGGACGGGTGTGCCAGGCAGGCAGCATCGAAGTGCCCGCATTCATGTACACCGAGACCCATGCCACCGTCCACCAACTGATCTCCACGGTGCGTGGACTTTTGCGCCCGGAGGTATCGACGCTGGAAGCAATACGTGCATGTTTTCCGAGCGGTTCGATGACCGGCGTTCCCAAGCTGGAAACGATGGAGATCATCGACCGCCTGGAAAGCACAGCCCGTGGTGTGTACTCCGGCGCCCTGGGGTACTTGTCAAGGTCAGGGGCCTGCGACCTGAGCGTGGTCATCCGCACCGCCGTGCGCGCCGACGGTGAACTCACCATCGGCGCAGGTGGTGCGATCGTGCTCGCCTCCGACCCGCACCAGGAGTACCAGGAGATGCTGCTCAAGGCGGCAGTGCCCGCCCAAGGACGCTGACCTTGAGCACCCACCACCGGCCGATCCAGCAAAGACCATGCAACGACCGAAGGGGCGACGATGATGGTGGTTGCCCCGGGCCGGTGCGCGGAAAAGGTGGCCCTTGAGCGCTTCAAGGTACGGTTACGGACATGGAGAACGCGTCGGCACGACCGTCCACGTCGGTCGAGGACTACGTGAAGGTCATCTACGATTTGCAGGAGAGGGGTACCGGGCCGGTGACCATTTCCGGCATGGCCGAACGGCTGGCGGTGTCCAACTCCTCGGTGTCGGGCATGCTCCGTAAACTCAACGAGCTGGGCCTGGTGGAGCACAGGCGTTACGGCACGGTCAGCCTCACCGAGGCCGGCACCAAGGTGGCCCTTTCGGTGCTGCGTCGCCACCGCTTGTTGGAGACCTACCTGGTCGCCGAGCTGGGCTACTCATGGGACGAGGTCCACGACGAGGCCGAGATTCTCGAGCACGTGGTCTCGGACAAGTTCGTCGACCGGATCGCCCGCCATCTGGGCGATCCGGTCATCGATCCGCACGGCGATCCCATCCCCACCCGGGACGGCCGGCTCATCGAGCGGGAGACGGTATTGCTCTCCGAGGCCGAAGAGGGTGCGGTCGGCACCGTGGTGCGGGTCAACGACACCGACCCCGATCTGTTGCGTTACCTGGCCGACATCGAGATCGGCCTGGGTACCCGGGTGCGCGTGGTCGAACTGCGCCCCTTTGCGGGCTCGATGGACCTTCAGGTGTACCCGGGTGGTACCTCCATCGAGCGTTCCCAGGCGTTGGGGTTGGTGGCCGCCGAGGCTTTGTGGATCAGCCCCAAGGACAGTTGACCGGTGGACAGAACTCGAAGAATCACCCGGGGGAGCGGCTCATCGTCTGGGCCGTTTCCCCGGGTTTGAGGCATCGGCGCCCTGACAGGGGATGACCGGTACCGGGGTCGATGCTTTTTGGCTCCCAGGGCGGTTTTTGTCCTTTGAGGGTTTCCGAAGAACCACACCGATGGCGGTGGTGTTTTCCTTCAGGGGCCAATCTCTGGCTACCCAAAGACATGTTCCCTTGTGCTGGACACCTCTTTCCCAGAAGACTACAGTTCGTATACCCGAACTCTTGGAAGCGGTGCTCCCCATGGGCAGAAAAAACACACCTTACCCACCACCTCGGTACCAACCTGCCTCACCGTCCGGCTACATCTACCTGGCACTGTCGGTCGACCCACCCCGCGGGCCGTTCGTGCACTCCAGCTCCGAGCGTGACCACATGCTGGATCGATGCTTTGAACGGGCCCAACACCTGCGCACCCAACCCCAGGTCGTCAGCGTTCGCATCTTCGAAGCCGTGCTCGTGCCGCCGTTGAAACAGATCCCCCGATACGACGTGGTCATGCTGGTACGGACCACGACCCCCCAAGCCACTGCCCACCTTGCAACACAGCTCACCGACCCCACTTTGGGGGCCGACCTGCTCATGCGGGCCAACAACCCCACACGGATCGGAGACACCGAAGAACCCGCACAAGGTACCTACCTGTTCAACCACTTCTTGGCCCCCGACCCCCACACCGCGCTCCAGGGGTGGAAGAGCGTGGCCGGCTGGTACACCGCCAAAGTCGGCGTGGACAACTCCACCCCGTTACACCCTGTGGACCAAGCACCGTTTGCCCTGGTCAACTATGCGCGCCTTCCCGGCAGAGCTCTGCCCTTCCTGGCCGGGCAACTGGCCCGACCCAGTTTCCACCGCTTTGTGCGGGCCCGGCTCGCACAGCACCAGATGGTGGCCCTGCCCGTGCTGTACCGACCCGTGTGATCTCCTTGCACCTCGAAAAGCGGCACACCTGCCCCAAGACCGGGTCCCACACCCGGTAATATCTGGCCATGGCACAGGACAAAGGCGCCGACAACACCCCCAAGAAACCTCCCCACCCCCCCAAGCAGGAACTGGTCGAAGGTGTACTGCGCTTCGTCCCTTTGCTGGAAACCTATTTCCGTCGTGCACACTCGGAGATGCCCGACCAACTGCACCAGCTGTTCGTCCACCACCATTTGACCGCTCGCCACGGTACGGTGCTCACCCAACTCGCCCACGGACAAGAACTGACCGTGGGCGAGCTGTCGGAGCGGCTGGAGGTGCGTATGTCCACCATCAGCGAGCTGGTCGGCGACCTGTCCCGAGTGGGCCTGCTGCAACGCCGCAACGACCCCGACAACCGCCGCAGGATCCTGGTCACCCTGCCCGCAAAGCACCAGGGCCTGATGCGTGAGTTCATGGCCCGCAGGGCCCAACCATTGCTCCATGCCCTGGAAAAACTCGATTCCGACGAGCTGGCGGGCTTTGCCGCAGGCCTGCAGGCATGGGCCCAGGCACTGGAACAGTACTGAACCCACCCCCTTTTTTCGAAAGGGCGGACCCAACGGGCCGATTGTCTTGTAGGGTTCGACCGGCGAGCCGACCTTGCACCGAACATAGTTTCGGCACACACCAGGCAAAAACCACAAACCCAACAGAACCGAACCGGTTCCCCAACCATCTTCCCCAGTGTCGGGATGCTACAGACCCGACACCACATGGCGGGATAAGCCTGATTCAGGCGGCACCGTTCCCGAGGACGGCGGGACGCGGCGCCCGGGCCGTAGGTGCTGAGGGACCACCTGCGGCCCACCTTTTTCACCCCACAAAAATTGGTGCCCACCACCTGCACCCCCTCCACGACGGGCCCTGGTGGGGGACTTGCGCCGTTGCATAACATCAACTCTTGTGGCACACCTTGGCACGCACCCGGAAAACAGTTACCACGTGCGCACCTTGCGTATACGCGCAGTGGACATCACCTACCTCGACCACGGCGCAGGCTGTCCCGTCCTGTTCATCCACGGACACCCCTTCGACCACACGATGTGGCACCCCCAGATCAGCGCCCTGACCAACAGGGGATATCGGGTGATCGCCCCGGACCTGCGCGGCTACGGAAACACCCCCGTCACCTCCCAGATCACCCACCTGGACACCTTCGCCCGTGACCTGCACGGCCTGTTGGAGCACCTGGACCTGGACACAGTGGACGTGGTGGGCCTGTCCATGGGGGGCCAGATCGCCTTGGAACTGTGCCGACTCTTTCCCGACCGGGTCGACACCCTCACCCTGGTGGCCACCAACCCACGTGCCGAGACCGAAGAAGGCCGCACCTTCCGCAAACAACTGGCCGAGCAATTGCTCCTGGAAGGCATGCGTGGCTACGCCGACCGGATGCTGGTGGGCATGATGAGCGCCGACAATGTTCGTCAACTTCCCCAGGTCGCCCAACATGTGCACGCCATGATGTGCGCAACCTGCCCCAAGGGGGCGGCCGCCGCCCTGCTGGGCCGGGCCCAAAGACCCGACCACATGCCCTTACTCAGACGCCTGTCCGCACCAACCCTTTTGCTGGTGGGCCGTCAGGACCACTTCACCCCACCGGACTTCACCGAAGCCATGCACGTGTGGGTGCCCGACTCCCTGGTGTCGATCATCGACGGAGCCGGACACCTGCCCAACCTGGAACGGCCCGAACAGTTCAACACGGTCCTGCTCCGCTTCCTGGACCGTCACCGCCTGGGAAACTGACCCCCACAGAGGACGAACCGTCCTCACAACGACCGTTCAGGAGGGTATGCCCCCTCCTTGTGGTCGGGTTCTTTCCCCGGATCATGCAACATCCCCTTCTCCGTGGCGGCCACCACCCGGGTGATGACCAAATCACCGGTGACGTTGCACATGGTGCGAGCCATGTCCAACAAAGCATCGATACCGGCCACCAACGCCACCGGCCCCATGGGCAAACCCACCGAGGCGGTGACCATGGTCAACATCAACAGCCCCGCACCCGGAACCCCGGCCGTGCCGATGGAGGCCAACACACCGATGAGCACAACCGTGAAGAACTGGCCCGGGCTCAGACTCACACCGGCGATATTGGCCACGAACACGGTGGCCGCCCCCACATAGATGGCGGTGCCGTCCATGTTGACGGTGGCACCCAGGGGAAGGCTGAACCCGTACACGCCCTTGTGCACGCCCAGTTTTTCGGCGGCGGTGGTGGTCACCGGCAGGGTGCCGTTGCTGGAGCGGGTGACAAAGGCGGTGACCATCGGGTCCTTGGCCGCAGCGAAGAACTGTGCGATCCGCACCCGAAAAACCAGCATGATCACGGTGTAGACCACGATCATGGCAATGATCGCGCCGTAGACCACACCGGTCAGTTTCAGCAGCGGTATCAGTGCTTCTGCACCGGTCTCGGCCAGCACAAGCGCAAGCAGGGCAAAAACGCCCACCGGAGCGTATTCCAGTACGCCCTTGATGATACGAAAGACCAGCTCGACACCGCCGTCCACACCACGGCGCAAAAACAGCCCCAGGTTCTGGATGTGCTCGTCGGAACTGTTGATCATGTAGGTCAGAGCCAACCCGAAGACGATGGCCAAGAACATGATCGCCAGGACGTTGCCCTCCACCAGGGCCTCGAAGGGGTTGGCGGGCACGATACCCAGCAGCGTCTCGGTCACCGGCGGCACCTGAGCGGCCTCCTGCGGCTCTCCGGGCATGCTCAGCCCCGCACCGGGGGAGAGCGCCAAGGCAAGACCAAGACCGATACTGACGGCAAAGGCAGAAGTGAGCAGGTAAAAAGCGAAAACCTTCAGCCCGATCCGACCGAGCCTCTGGGGAGAGATGGAGGTCACACCCGCGATGAGTGTGGTGATGATCAGTGGAAAGATCAGCATCTGGAGCAGGTTCAAAAACAGCTGCCCCAGCAGATCCAGGACGGGCACGGCCCAGGACTGGGCGCCCACGGCACTGATCACCAGCCCCGCCACGACCCCGGCGACCAGGGCCACGGCCAGTTTCCAGATCAGGGGGATACGAAGGTAACGGCGCCACAGCGAGGGCGTCGCAACCGGGGGGTTGGTGGACATCGGTGTCCTCTTTTGCGCAGTGAACGGTATTTCGGCTTCTGCGCCAGGCAAATACCCACCACAACCGGTGTGAACCACATCATGACGGCGCTTTTGTGGGACAGGCCCACCACGGCCCCAAACCCTTGTGGGGGGCCAAGGCCCCCACAAGGGTTCGGCTCACAGACGCTCCACCGGGATCCACAGCTCGGCCTTGGCGATGATCCCCTCCTCCAAGGTGTCCACCTTCAGCATTTCCGGCCCCGGTACGGCCCGATAGGCGGGGTTGGTGGGAAACCACTGACCGTAGGCGTTGGCCCAAAGGCGCTGCAGGGACTCGGGGTGCTCGCTGAGCGGCCCCGAGGTCGGAAAAACCACCCAGGTACCCGCAGACACCTCCAGGGTCTCCATGCCCTTGGCGCCTTGGACCGAGGTGGCAGCGGCCTGGTAGTAGTCGACCTCATCACCCTGCTGCCGGTCCACGGACAGGGGCATCGTCACTGCCAGCACCCCGGAGGGTTCCTGGTCCGACAGCTCCTCGATCTGCCTCCAGACCTGCTCGCCCAGGCCCCGGACGAATTCCTCCAGGACGGTGTTGCGGCCCAGGTGGATGATCGGCACCCGTGCTTTGGGGCCCACGATCCGAAAAGCCCCCTTCTCCACGATGCGGTACTGCACTGTGTCGCTCCCTTCGATGGTCAGGCGGAAAGTCATCCGTGGCTGGAAGGAGAGCTCCGCCCCGGTGCGCCGAGCCTGACCGGGGGAGACCCCGTGCATGGCACGAAAAGCCCGGGAGAAGGCCTCGGTGGACCCGTAACCGTGGCCCACCGCGATCTCCAGCAGAGTCCGGCTGCCGTGGAGGACCTCGGCACCGGCCAGGGTCAACCTGCGTCGCCGTACGTACTCGGCCAAGGGCATCCCGGCCAAGGTGGCGAACATGCGGCGAAAATGGTGCTCGGAGGTGAGCGTGACCCTGGCCATCGCCGTGGCGTCCACCGGTTCGGTGGTGTTGGTCTCGACCATCTCCAGTGCCTTGTTCAGCCGCTCCAGCACGGTGATTCCTCCTTCTTGTCAACCATCGAAGCTACGGAGGAAGGCCATGCCCACACCCGACAGTTCACGATCGCGTTCGGTCAGGCAAAGTCACCGCCGCGGGTACAACAAGGAAATCCTGGGGCAAAAGCGTGTCGAATTCACTGCAGCACGTGCCCGAAACATGCCTTGTCCCCCAAGATGGAGGGAAGGGTCGATCCCAAGAAGGAGGTGCGCGGGGCAAGGGTCACACGCGCCCCGCACATACATGGACCTTGGCTTTCTACGCCCCTTGTACCAAAACAGCGCACCGGTGGCCTCGGTACACATCAACACCAGCCGCACCACCACCGACGACGCCAAAGAAATCGAACTACGCCGGCGACACCTGTGCCAAGAACTGGCCTTGCTGGGCGCCGACACCGCCACCCTTGACGTACTGCAAGAAGCCATCCGGGAAGAGACCCCCCGCACCTACGGTGAACACGGCCAATCCCTGTTCGCCTCCCAAGGACAGCTACTTGGAGCACACACCCTGGACGTGCCCCCTGAACGCGACCAAGCCTTGTGGATGCCCATCCCCGACCCCCTGCCCCTGGTCGTGGACCAAGGACGCCACCTGCCCTACGTCCTGGTGGCCTTGGACCGGGTCAACGCCAAGGTGACCGGCTACACCGCACCAGGGGCCACCCAACGCCCCGCCGTGGCAGAGGACTCCACCGGCCAAACCATGCACAACATCGACGGCCCCGGCGGCCGAAGCGGCCCCGGCCAACGCCGTGGCCTGGGCGCACGCAGCGACATCGGACACAGCGCCCAAGAAATATGGCGAGAAAACACCGCCCAAGTGGCCCAGCGCGTGCACGAAGCAGCCCAAGCGGTCAACGCCCAAGCCATCCTGGTGGGCGGAGACGAAGAAGCCATCACCTATTTGCGGGAGAACCTGGGGCCACGCAAACTGACCATCCCCATCCGCATCATCGCCGGTGGGCGCGGCGGCACAGCAGCCCAAGAACGGCTCCACCAAGCCGCCCAACAGGAACTGCACGACCTTGTCGCCCAACAACACGACCAGGTGTTGTCGGACTACCGGCAAAAACTCGGCCGTGACCAGGCGGTAGACGGCATCGATGCGATCGCCTCGATGCTGTCGGAGGCCCGGGTACAGACCCTGTTGCTGGGTGCTCAACGCCAAGGGGAACAACACCTGTGGGGCTCCATCGACGAACCCGTGCTGGTCGCCAAGAACCAGGCCGACCTGGACGGCTCGGGCAAGACTTTCCGCGCCCCGGCCGGCGCCTTGATGTTGCGCTCGGCGGTTGCTGCCGATTCACAGTTCACCGAACTGCTCGAGCAGGGACGAACCAGCGCCGACAACGGCGCCATCTTGCGTTTTGCCAACAACACCGGCTGATCCCGGACAGGTTTTCAGGCCCTGGACAGACCCAAACGACGGAGCAGTTCGTCCTCGGCGATGATGTCGATGCTTTGCCCCTTGGCGATGTATGCCTCGGCCTGACGGTGTTTGGAACTCTTACCACCGTGGTCGTTGGTGCCCACAACCAGTACATCGGTCTTGCGGGTGAGGTTCTTGGCCGGATGGCCACCGGCCTCGGCCACACGCTTCCACACCTCGGTCTTGTCCAGGACATGCAGGTCACCGGACACGCACACCGTGCGGCCAAAGAGCGGCCCGGTCGGGTCGGCTTCAGGGTTTGCCGGCGGCAGCGGGGCACGGGCCTGGCGTTGCCAGCGGCTGAACCGGTCCTCAGCGCCAACGGCGACCGAAGGTTGGGGAAAGGCAACCGGGGCAAGGGCCGCCGGCACATGGGACAGTTTCAGCCCACTGGCACCGGACAGCTCCAGCAAGGAGGTGGTGCCATAGCGGGCCATGGCGGCGATCATGATGCGTGCGGCCGCCTCGGCATCGGCGTCGGCCCGGTGGTGCTGGGTCAGGGTGTGACCGATGTGGGCGCACACCGTGGGCAGTTTGTGGTCGGGCAATTCGGTCCAGGTGCGACGGGACAGCGCCAAGGTGCAGGCATAGTCCCACTCCGGGTGGGCCAGGCCGGTATGGGCACAGGCCCTGCTCAACACCCCCATG
>DXDP01000023.1 GCA_019115445.1 Candidatus Nocardiopsis merdipullorum | reverse complement strand
CCCCCGATGGGTCCCGGTGGCCCCCCGCCGGCCGGGTTCGCAGGCCAACCCGGTGGTTTCCCACCCCACATGGGTGGTCCCGGTGGACCTCCACCGGCCGGTGGCCCCCAACAACCACCGTGGGGCGCCCACGGCCCCAACGACCCCGGTGGCGGACCCCACCAGCAGTACTATCCCGGCCCCCAGCAGCCCCACCAGCCACGGAAGAAGAGGAGCGGCTGCGGTTGTGGGTGCGCGGCGTTCGCCGTGATCGTCCTGGTCGTGCTCGTTTTGACCTACCTCCAGGTCTGGGGTGTCTACGACTGGGTCTACGAGATCTTCGGCGTCGGATCCCCCCGCCAGTTCGTCTGGGATTGACACCCAAGGACAGCACCGGACACAACGGGGGTCGCGTCGTACGGCGCGACCCCCGTTTACTTCGTCCAGGTTCTTCAATGCCCTTAAACTGACCAGTATGAACGACTGCCTGGTGTGGATCGACTGCGAGATGACCGGCCTGGACCTCGAACGTGACGCGCTCATCGAGGTCGCCTGTCTGGTCACCGACAAAGAGCTCAACATCCTCGACGAGGGTGTCGATGTGGTGATCAAGCCTCCGCAGGAAGCTCTCGACACCATGGGCGACTTCGTGCGCGACATGCACACCACTTCCGGTCTGCTCGAGGAGCTCGACAAGGGTCTGTCCCTGACCGAGGCCGAGGACGCCGTCCTGGAGCACATCCGCAAGTACGTACGCGAACCCCGCAAGGCCCCGCTGTGCGGCAACTCCATCGCCACGGACCGGACCTTCCTCGCACGTGACATGAAACGCATCGACGAATACCTGCACTACCGGATGGTCGACGTGTCCTCCATCAAGGAGCTCCTGCGCCGCTGGTTTCCCCGTATCTACTACGCCGGGCCCGGCAAGAACGGTGGCCACCGAGCCTTGGCCGACATCACCGAAAGCATCCGTGAACTGCGCTATTACCGTGCCGTTGCGTTCGTGCCCGAGCCCGGCCCCAGTTCCGCCGTGGCCCGCGCCGTGGCCGCCGACATCGCCGAGGGCGGCACCGGAAAGCAGGCGCGTGAAGAAGCTCTCGCCAAAGAGGGCACGGAAAACTGAACGAAGCACTCTCCGACATCAGCTACGATGGCATACGTACGCCGGGCCGCAGAGGCCGGGCGCACATGGTGGGTGTAGCTCAGTTGGCAGAGCACTTGGTTGTGGTCCAAGATGTCGCGGGTTCAAGTCCCGTCACTCACCCCAGAGGCTCAAGCCCCTGACCAGCGACAAGGTCGCAAGGTCAGGGGCTTTTGCGTTGTCGGGGGTGTACCAGCGGGTGTACGGGGACGCGATCTTCCCTGAACCTTCCTGCTCTGCTCGGCCGGGCCACCCCCGCAGACGCGGGGACGAGCGCCCAGAACCCACCCACCAACTGACCAGCAGGGGGGCCATCCCCGCGTCTGCGGGGACGAGGCGCCCGGTGGGACGCAGCCGGAGAGGCCGAGCGGGCCATCCCCGCGTCTGCTGGGACGAGTTCACCTCTCTCCAGCGGACCGCCCGCGACCCACAGGAGATCTTGGAGCCATCCACGACGAGATGAGGAAGATCGACGACGAGTAACTGGCACAAGAACAGCTACAGCGGCGGCTCGAACGAGTGTCCAGAAGCCCGGGGGCACCAGACCGGAGTCGACGTGCGAGACACCCAGAACAAAGAGCTGGGCCACCTGTCCTTCACCTACGCGGAGTGGAACGCCTTCATCGAAACCACTCTCCACAGCCACCGATAATCCGCTACTCGGCCCAGTCGCTCGGCCGCTGCCCGAGTGGCTCCATCGCTCTCTACTGCCCACCTCTGAGCCGTTCCAAGGCATCCGGCAACGACAATCCGAAATCGTCCTTGTCCGGTTCCCACAGGTCGAACACCGCAGCTGCTGCCTCGGCCATCTCCCGAGGCAACCCGGCTGCGGCCAAGGTCTCGGACACCTCACGCATCTCCGGAGCCCATCTCCAGGCCTTCGCCACCACCCCGGTCAGGTAGTCAGGGGTGGCCAACGGGGACTTGGCCAGGCGCCGCGCCTCCTCCGTCAGGTGGGCTTCAACCCCGTGCGCGCGCCCCAGCGCCTGAGCCACGCCCGCCAGAGCGCAAGCGGCTTTCTGATAAGAGCCGTAGGCCATCTTCAGGGCCGAGGCGTCACCGACCGGGCCCTGCATCCGGATGGGGACGACGGCGGCGCCAGCGAACAAGTCCCCGACCGCTTCCACATCCTGCTGCTGCCCGGACAGGTAGAGGTGGGTGTCCTCCGCGCCTCTGGGCGGAGGACCGATGACACATCCGTCAACGGTACGTATTCCTCCTCCTGCCAGATCAGCGGTGATGCGTTTGGCTCGTTCAGGGCTGATGGCGTTGGCATCGACGAAGAGCCCCGCGAAACCGGCTTCCCTTACCGAAGCTGCGGTTGCCTCAGCGGCCACCGGCGGGCACAGGGAGATGACCACGGATGCCTGTTCCAAGAGCGCCCCAAGCTCGGACACAGCTTCGAGTCCAGCCCGTTCAGCGCGCCGCGCACTCGCTTGGCTCCGCCCGGCGGAACACCACAGGACCCGAAGTCCCGCTGCGGTGAGTTCACGCCCAACGGCCGCGCCCATGCGGCCGGGGTGCAGCAGGCCGACAGTGGGGGGAACGTTCATGAGGAGTGTCCTTCGGTGACGGCTGGAGGCGGTGGGGCACAGAACTCGATGATCTCATCACTCAATGAAGCCGCCAGGGGCGAGGTCTTGACCCGAGGTACCTGGAGTTGGTCACGTACCTGTGTAAGTCTGCGTCTCACGCTGTCGGTTCGTCGGTTCGCTGCTTCCGCGAACACCGTACGCACCTGCTCGGCCGCACCATCGAGCTCACCCGACCCCAACCGGGCCGCAGCGAGATCGAGCCGGGCCAGACACATCTCCCCGACCCTTCTCTGACGTAGTGGGGCCTGCTCGAACGTCGAGATCGCTCGGGAAGCATCCTGAGCGGCTCGGCGCAGCCTTGCTTCACCTCCCAGCCACACCTGGCAGGTGCTCCCGTAGAAGAGCTGTTTCTCCACGGGAAAGGCCATCATCCCCGCGTATTCGTCTGGATGGAGTGCGCTCTCGCGTGCGTTGGCAGCAGCTTCCAGGGCCGTTTCCACTCCTTCGGCATCCCCCAAGCGGGCATGGGCACGAGCTTCGATACCGGCCAACCGAACCGTGGCCGACCCCTGCGCTGCGGCGTGTCCCCGAACCGACGAGGCGAAGGCGACCGCTTCCTCGAAATGATCGCCCCAGTAGGCGATCAAGCTCTGCATTCCGCGCACCCACGTCCGCAACCATTCACTGCCGGACAGTTCCGCGCACAGGTAGGCCGTCCGAGCCTGTGTGGCCGCTGCCTCCATGTGCCCCAGGTCGAAGGAAGCGTTCGACATGACACCGCAGGTGACGCCGGCGACGAGGTAAAGGTCCCGGCTCTGCGCCGGGTACTGTCGCCCTTCCAGCAACTCGAAGGCACTGTTGCGCAGTTCGACGAGTTCGAGGAAAGTCGGGTACACCGGACGCCCGGGGTATGCCTTGATAAGGTTCCTGAGGTCGGCGTCGAGTTGCTCCAAGGTATGAGGCCCCACGTTTGTCCTTCCGGCGTATTGCGTGAAATGCGCGGATTCGCGTGCGGCCGCCGCGATGGCTTCCGCTGCGGTCATGCCCGAATCTCCAGGAGCCAGCATCGGAGATGGACGACCAGCCGCGAGATTTGGTCCCCCGAGTAGTAACGAGCCCCGCTGCCGGGGCACCAACACACCACGGCCTTCGGAGGACGGGCGAAACGTGTAATCGGAGGCGAATCCGAGATGCACGGGACCCGTGCGGAAAAGCCTGCACAGGAGGTCCTCGTAATCTCTGCTCGGCCTGTCTCCAGCTTCCCACTGCCGCCAGGATCGCTCTGTCAAGCCCCTTCGTTTGAGCCCCGCCCGGTCGCACATGCGGTGAAAGTGGGTAATCGCAGCGGCGACCGTCCATCCTTCAGCAAGCCGAAAGCACTTGAGGCCGAGGTGACCACAGCATTCACCAATGGCTTCGGCGATCCGATTCCGTAGTTCATCCGGGCTGGTACGCCACCCCTTCACCCCGATGTCCGCTCTCATCGACTCCCGGACCCGCGAGGCACAGCTCAGATCGTGGCGCGTTGTCGTAGCGGTGGGCATGTCCTGCTTTCGTAAGTGCGAAAGTGCGAATCTCCACGCCACGCTAACCGGACCGGATGCACGATGTCATCGGCTGTCCCGGAAAGAGTGGCCTCCTCCCCATGAGAGTTGCTCTCACCTTGACGGAGGAACCGTTTCTGACCTCGTTCGAAACCCGGAGGCACTCTCACTACCGGTGAGCTCTGAGTTGGCGAAGACTTCCACGTGTACCTGACGGTCGATGGAGGGCGAGGGCACGGAACCCATGCGACGGAACCGAGACGTGGGCACCACCATGGAACCCTCCACGGACGAGCACGTCGTCCCAGCGCTTGGCAGCTCCAAGCCCGTTGCCGTGCCCACCCCTCCTTCTGGCCCTATCGGCGGAGGTGAGGTCGCGGAGATCATGCAGGCCCAGGGACGGCCGTATCCCTGGCGAGTTCCGTTCGGGCCCTTCCGGCTCCAACACGAGAAGACTCACTCCCGGATGCTGAGGAGCGAGACTGGAGAAGTACTTCTGAAGGAGTACCTCGTCATCGCATCTGAGGCTCGCCAGGAGCGTGAGGCACTCGCTATCGCGGGGGCCGAGAGGCTCGGAGTGAACGTGCCGAAGATCCTCGGAGCAGGGACCACCGAATCCACCGCGTGGACGCTGTTCCAACTCCTTCCGGGCTCTCCTGGCTCACTCCGGCCGGGTCAGTCCCTGATCAACTTCGTCAACCAGGTCGTCGATCTGGGAACCGAACTCCACTCCCGGGCATTGGATGCTGCGCCAGGAACTGGTTGGTTCGTGTCGGAGAAAGAGGAGTGGACCCAACGGGAATTCCTCATGAGCCAGTTCTCCCCAAGCGCCAGTTCCCGACCTTGGTGGAGCGATCTGGACCGTACCCTTGAGGCCACCGATCTGGGGCCGGTGGTCTACCTGCACGGCGACCTCAAGGCCGAGCACTTCATCGTGGACCACCACCGGGTAGCAGTCGTCGACTGGGAAGCATGTGCTCGCGGCCCGGCCTGCCACGACCGCGCCGATGCGCTCTTTCACGCCCTCCGAGACCTCCTGTATCTCGGGTGGGGGCTGCACCAGCTCCCACACGATCTTCTCCAGCGACTCCAGGTCCCCGGTCCTGTCATGGCTCATCGCGTTCTCCTCTGGCTGGACCGCCGGCCTCCTCACGGCATGGAGGCGGCGAGCAGACGGAACCTCGATCGTCTGATGCTGGCCGAGCCCGCAGAAGTCTCACGCTGTGCCGCAGATCTGCTCAGCGCGGCCATGCGGCAAGGCGTTCCCCGATAAGCACGGATTTCTCCAGGGCGCCCGCCTGCGTCGCGCAGGCGCCCACACGAACGAGATAGGAGCATGTATGGAGAGTTTGGAATCCGGAGCCGCTTCGAACCGGCTGACCATCCGGACAGGGGTAGCGGTAGATGACACCCTGAGCGTCGTCGAACGCAAAGGACTCGGTCATCCGGATACGATGGCCGACCACCTGGCCGAGTCGCTCTCCCGGTCCTACAGCGCCTATACGCTCGAGCGCTTCGGTGCGGTCCTGCACCACAACTTCGACAAGTTGGCTCTCCTGGGCGGAGCGAGCGAGGTCCGTTACGGGGGCGGGCGGATGACCTCGCCGGTCCGTGTCCTGGTCAACGGGCGGGCGACACGCAGTTGCGGTGCCGAGATGGTACCGGTGGATGCCCTGGTGAAGTCCGTTGTGCGGCAGTTCTTCCTCGAACGCCTGCCCGAGGTCGTCGAGCACCTGGACATCCGTCTCAACGTCACCGAGAACTCCAGTCCCGGGGCGGTGCTCATGGACGACGGAGTCCCCGAGCGGACCCGCTGGTTCTCACCTCGAAGCATCGAGGACTTGCGGGAACGCCGCACACTGCTGGCGAACGATACCTCGCTGGGAACTGGTTGGGCGCCCAGGGGCCCGCTTGAGGAGCTGGTGCGCGAGCTCACCGACACCTACTCCGCTCCGGGGGTGTTCACTCGTAACAACCCCTGGTGCGGCACCGACGTCAAGGTGATGGGCTACTGGGACGGGCGGCAGCTCGACCTGGTGATGTGTGTGCCCCAGAAGTCATCGCACGTGAAGAATCGCGAGGACTATCTGCGCAATACCGAGATCGTCCTGGCCGAGTGCCGGCGGCTCGTCGATCAACGTTTTCCCCACGCGGACGTCAGCATCCGGCTCAACGCCAGGGACGTGCCCTCGCGCGACGAGCTCTACCTCACCTACACCGGCAGCTCGATCGAGTCCGGTGACGAAGGGGTCGTGGGACGGGGCAACCGCGTCAACGGGCTCATCACACCGCTGCGCCCGATGAACCTGGAGGGTGCCAGCGGCAAGAACCCCGTGTACCACGTCGGCAAGCTCTACAACCTGGTGGCCGACCGCCTCGCTCACCAACTCCACGAGGCGACCGGAGGTTACGCGGAGGTGCACCTGGTCAGTGTCACCGGGCAACCGCTGGATCAGCCGGGGCGGGTCGTGCTCCGCCTCGCCGCTGAAGAGGTCCAGCCGGACAAGCTCCAATCCCTCGTGGCGGACGCCCTGAGCTCTATCCCCGACCTGACCGACGAGATCGTACGGGAGGGCGTGTGCCTGAGCTGACGAAGGCCGCACTCCCCTTGCTGCCGGAGAGTTGCCGCGCCCGTCTGCTGAACCACTACGGTCCCGGGATATCGGGTTGGTTGGCCGCGATTCCAGCAGCAATGACGAACGCGGGCCACCAGTGGAACCTCATCCCCACTGAGTACCACGATGCCGGACACGCATCCGTCCTGGTGGTCGCCGAATCCGGTGGCGGCGAGCGTGTCCTGCTCAAGGGTTGGCCCGACCCCGAGCGCTGTGTCCGGGAGGTCGCGGCACTGCGCCTGTGGAGTGACCTGCCGACAGCTCGGGTGCTGGAGGTCGACGAGGAACGGTCCATCGCCGCCCTGTCACTTGTGGGCGGGCGACCCGGAGGCGGTCGGCGTGGTTCGGACGACATCCGGCAGGTCGCCGGGGTCATCCAGGCCGCACACGACCGAGGGCGTGCCCTTGAAGAACAACCAGGATTCCCAGAGCTGTCCAGCTACCTGGATGAAGAGGTCCGTCCCAGAGTCGCCCACCGGATGAAGTCCTTGGCACCGATCGTTCCCGGTCCACTGCTCCGGGCCGGGTGGCGGGCGCTTGAATCCCTCACCCAGGCAGGGCATCGGCGGACGGTCCTGCACGGGGACCTCTACCGGGAGAACACCGCCTGCGATGGGCACGGCCGCCCCCACCTCCTCGATCCGCTGCCGATGTACGGCGACGCGGCCTACGACTGGGCTTTCTGGACCGTGTACTACCGCCTCGGACAGGGGACGGAGGAGCGCCTGGCTCTGGCGTCCCGCGTATCGGGCATAGGGTGCACCGTGCTTCGTTCCTGGTCTCTGGCGCTCTGCCTGCACGGCCTCCTCTACTACCGGGAAGTCACCGACAGCAGGTACCCGACAATGGAGAGGGTCATGCACTCCATCCTCCCCAGCAGGGAGGATGCCCCGTGAGCACCTGCTTCGTCCGACACAGTCGCACCCCTTACAGCGCCCGATACCTGGTCAACGGCGATCCGGAGGTTCCGGTGCTCCTGGACGACGAGGGCGCCCTGTGTGCCCGCAGGAGCCGCCCCCTGGTTCGTGAGATGGGCGTGCGCACCTGCTGGACCAGTTCGTTTCCCAGGACACGGCAAACAGCGGACCTGCTCCTGGAGGGGAACAGTTGTCCCCGCTCCGTGGATGCGCGCTTGGACGAACCGGACTACGGAATGTTCGAAGGGCGCCCCTTCCTGGAGTACGCCTCCTGGTTGAGGGAACACGGCCCCACAGCGCGTCCGCCCGGTTCCCGTGAGTCCCAACACGAGGCCCTGATGCGCATGCTCGAAGGATGTGCGGCTCTGCCCGCAGTCGCCGCGCCGCGCATGGTCGTGGCACACGGCTTCCTGCTGTCAGCGCTGAGCTGGTGCCGTTCCCGGCGACCCCAGGACGAGCTCCCGCTCTTCCTCCCCGAAGCTCCGTACTTGGAACCACTCGTCGTTTCGGACCGATGCCTCCTCGAATGGGTGGAGTTCCTGACCGGGGAAGCCCGCTGCGGTTCCGGTTCCAGCGAAGGCAAGGGCGCCCCACGGATATCGTCAGAGGACCACCGCACTGTCCTTCGCCTACCCCGGCCAGTGCGCACACCTCTGGAGGATAACGAGTTCGATGCATGACGCCCGCGCACTGATCAACCTGGGTACTGAAGCCGTCCGCAAACTCGCCCGCCGCGGCTACTCCCTGGACCTGGCCTCTCTCGAGGAACTCCAGTCGCGACGCGTCCAGAGCATCCGCTCCGCCGAGGAAAGGCGAGCCGAGGCCAAGCGTGTCGCCAAGGAGGTACAGCGCACCGCCAAGGAGGGCGGTGACATCACCGGCCTGAAGGAGCGTGCCCGCAAACTCAAGGAGCAGATCCACGAGGTGGAGACCGAACAGGGGCAGATCCAGCAGGAACTGGACGAGTTCCTCCTGGACATCCCGAACCTTCCCCTCGACGAGACACCCGAGGGTGACTCCGAGGAGTTCGCCACCGAGATCCGCAGGGTCGGCACTCCCCAGGCGTTCTCGTTCTCGCCCAAGGACCATGTCGACCTCGGCGAGGCCCTGGGGATCTTC
>DXDP01000250.1 GCA_019115445.1 Candidatus Nocardiopsis merdipullorum | reverse complement strand
CCGTGCTGAGTGGGGGATCGGTTGCGCTGGGGGCATGGAAACCTCGTTCGTCAAGGAGCGGGGAGGTTCCCGATGGGCTGACGCGCCTCTGCCATCGGGGGGATCGATGGGTGGATGGGGGAGTGTGCTCTCGAGCACGGGTGTCGGTGAGTTAAGTTACTCACGAGTTAAGTTAACGCACGGGGGCGGGAGTGTAAAGGCCGAGTGGGTGTGTCCCCGCACCGAGGAAGAGACGCGAAGACGTCAGCGCATCCGTACATGTGGAAGACGAGGGTCGACGGCGTGCAGCACAATGAAGCCGTGCGAGAAGAACAGCAGCGAAAAGTAGTGATTCTCGGGTCGACCGGCTCCATCGGTACTCAGGCCCTCGACATCGTGCAACGCAACCCCGGGCGTTTCCGGGTCACGGGGCTGGCCGCAGGCGGCGGTCAGGTCGACCTGCTCGCCAAACAGGCGGCCGAACTCGGCGTGGAACAGGTTGCCGTCGCCGACCCCGGGAAAGCAGGGGAAACGAGCCGTGCCCTCGGTGAGCACGGCGCCACGGCCAAGGTGTTGGCAGGCCCCGAGGGCGTGGCCGAGCTCGCCGGCGCGGAATGCGACGTGGTGCTCAACGGCATCACCGGGGCGCTGGGCCTGGAGTCCACGCTCGCCACGTTGCGTGCCGGACGTCGCCTGGCCCTTGCCAACAAGGAGTCCCTGATCATCGGTGGTCCCTTGGTGCGTGATCTGGCCGCACCAGGGCAGATCGTCCCCGTCGACTCCGAACACTTCGCCATCGCTCAGTGCTTCCCGTGCCCTCAGGGGGAGGAGAGCGGGGCCGCGCAAGGACTTGTCCGTGCGGACCGGGACGAGGTACGCCGCCTGATCGTCACCGCCAGTGGCGGGCCCTTCCGGGGACGTACCCGGGACGAACTCGTCGACGTGACCCCCGCCGAGGCCCTCGAGCACCCGACGTGGAGCATGGGGCCGGTCATCACGATCAACTCCGCGACGCTGGTCAACAAGGGGCTGGAGGTCATCGAGGCCAACCTGCTCTTCGACGTACCCTTCGACCGCATCGACGTGGTCGTGCACCCCCAGTCGATCGTGCACTCGATGGTCGAGTACGTGGACGGTTCCACCCTGGCCAAAGCCAGCCCACCCAGCATGACCATCCCCATCGCCTGGGGGATGGGAGCCCCCCACCGCGTACCGGAGGCAGGGCCCGCCCTGGACTGGAGCCGTGCACAGAATTGGACCTTCGAACCTCTCGACCACGAGGCGTTTCCCGCCGTGCGACTGGCCTCCCAGGTCGGGAAGGCAGGAGGTACCGCCCCGGCGGTCTACAACGCGGCCAACGAGGAAGCGGTGGACGCTTTTCTTGGTGGAAACCTCGCGTTCCCGTCCATCATGGACACCGTGTCCCAGGTAGTCTCGGAACATCAGCGGACGGATCACCCCGGCGGAGGAACCTCGGTCGGGAACCTGACACTGGACGACGTGTACGCCGCTGACACATGGGCTCGCGCACGAGCGCGTGAACTGCTGACGCGCCGGACCTGATCCCCGGTGCCACCCGCTCCCGGGTGAGTGGCACAAAAGTCGGGTCCGACACCGGTGTGAGGAGAGATTACGTGGTCGTCTTGCTGACCGTGGTCGGGATCGTCCTGTTTGTCCTGGGGCTGTTGTTCTCGATCGCCTGGCACGAGCTGGGGCACCTCTCCACCGCCAAGATGTTCGGGATCAAGTGCACCGAATACATGGTGGGCTTCGGTAAGACCCTGTGGTCCTTCCGGCGGGGCGGCACCGAATACGGCATCAAGGCCGTGCCACTGGGGGGATACGTGCGGATGGTCGGCATGCTGCCGCCGGCCAGACGCACCGACGACACCGGGGCCAAGAAGATGTCCCGTTGGCGCGCGATGGCAGAGGACGCCCGGGAGGCCTCCTACATCGAGTTCGCCCCCGAGGACCAGGACCGGCAGTTCTACCAGCGTGCCCCCTGGAAGCGGATCATCGTCATGCTCGCCGGCCCCGGCATGAACGTGATCCTCGCCGCGGTCCTGCTCGCCGTGCTGTTCATGGGCATCGGGGTGCCTCAGCAGAACACCACCGTCGCCCAGGTCACCGAGTGCATCGCCCCGGCCGAGATGGCGGAGATCCAGGACTGCGACGACGACAGGACCGATCCGACCCCCGCGGCCGAGGCCGGGATCCTGCCCGGTGACCGGATCGTGTCCGTGGACGGCCGATCCACCCCGGATTGGCACACCGCCAACCAGGCGATCCGCACCTCCCTGGGGAGCACCCCCTTCGAGATCGAACGCGACGGTGAAACCCTCCGGATCGACGTGGACATCGTCGAACACGAGTTGCCCGCCCGGGACGACGACAGCGAGATCGTCTACACCGTCGACGAGAACGGTGACCAGGTCTACGACGAGCAGGGCCGCCGGGTCCCGTCGATGGAGACGGTCGGTTTCCTCGGCATCGTCTTCGACACCGAACACACCAGGCTGGGCCCGGCCGAGTCCGCTGCGGAAATGGGCAATATGCTGGTCGGTGTCGGTGAGGCACTGATCAACCTGCCCAGCAAGGTGCCCGACGTGTTCGCCGCGGCCTTCCTCGGCGAGCAGCGCACCGAGGACTCCCCGGTGGGGATCGTCGGCATCTCCCGCATCGGGGGCGAGATCATGTCGCAGGGGCTGCCGGTGATCGACACCGCGGCGATCATGCTGCAGATCCTGGCCGGAGTGAACCTGTTCCTGTTCGCCTTCAACATGGTGCCGATCCTTCCGCTGGACGGAGGACACATCGCCGGGGCGATCTGGGAGTCGATCAAGCGCAACGTCGCCAGGTTGTTCAAGAAGGACGACCCCGGACCGGTGGACGTGGCACTGCTGACACCGGTGGCCTACGTGGTCGTCGCGTGCTTCCTCCTGTTCAGTGCCGTCCTGCTCGTGGCCGACCTCGTCAAT
Source organism: Candidatus Nocardiopsis merdipullorum (assembly GCA_019115445.1). Taxonomy (GTDB): domain Bacteria; phylum Actinomycetota; class Actinomycetes; order Streptosporangiales; family Streptosporangiaceae; genus Nocardiopsis; species Nocardiopsis merdipullorum. Next base: position 11,220 of record DXDP01000250.1, on the reverse strand, counting down.
CCGGTGCGACTGTTCGGTTGACCTGCCGAGGGGCGGGTGTGGAACGAGTCTCACGGACGCAAGCCCCCGCCCCGAGTACGGGTAACCTTGGGCTCGCGTTCCGGACACGACGGTGCAGCTGAGGCCGCCGAGAGTGCGGCCGATCCAAGGCGCGGCACCGAAATGATTCAAAAGTACGACCCCATTCCGAAACGGACGAAAATCCATCGCCGCCCTCCTTCGGCGGTAGACGAGGTGAATCAAGCGTGACGACCGTCGATCTCGGTATCCCCGAAACACCGCCGCGCCCGCTGGCGAACCGGCGCAAGACGCGGCAGATCATGGTCGGGAACGTCCCCGTCGGCGGGGACGCACCGGTGTCCGTGCAGTCGATGACCACAGCCCGTACCGCCGACATCAACGAGACCCTGCAGCAGATCGCCGAGTTGACAGCCAGTGGCTGCCAGATCGTCCGGGTGGCCGTGCCCACCAACGAAGACGCCGAAGCACTGCCGATCATCGCCGCGAAGTCGCAGATCCCGGTCATCGCCGACATCCACTTCCAGCCCAAGTACGTGTTCGCGGCCATCGACGCCGGATGCGCGGCCGTACGCGTCAACCCGGGCAACATCAAACGGTTCGACGACAAGGTCGCGGAGATCGCCAAAGCAGCGGCCGAGGCCAACACCCCGATCCGTATCGGTGTCAACGCGGGCTCCCTCGACAAGCGCCTGCTGGACAAGTACGGCAAAGCCACCCCGGAGGCCCTGGTCGAGTCCGCTCTGTGGGAATGCTCCCTGTTCGAGGAGCACGGGTTCCGTGACATCAAGATCTCGGTCAAGCATCACGACCCCGTGGTGATGGTCAACGCCTACCGGCTGTTGTCGGAGAAGTGCGACTACCCGCTGCACCTGGGAGTGACCGAGGCGGGCCCCGCCTTCCAAGGCACCATCAAGTCCTCGGTGGCCTTCGGTGCCCTGCTCTCGGAAGGCATCGGCGACACCCTCCGGGTGTCCCTGTCGTCACCGCCCGCGGAGGAGGTCAAGGTCGGCTCCCAGATCCTGGAGTCCCTGGGGCTTCGGGAGCGCGGCCTGGAAATCGTCTCCTGCCCCAGTTGTGGCCGTGCCCAGGTCGATGTCTACAAGCTCGCCGACGAGGTCACCGCAGGACTCGAGGGAATGGACGTGCCGCTGCGTGTGGCCGTCATGGGCTGTGTGGTCAACGGCCCGGGAGAGGCCCGGGATGCAGACCTCGGTGTGGCCTCCGGCAACGGAAAGGGTCAGATCTTCGTCAAGGGCGAGGTCATCAAGACCGTTCCCGAGTCGCAGATCGTGGAGACCCTCATCGAAGAGGCCATGCGCATCGCAGAGGAGATGGGTGAGGGCATCGATTCGGGTGAGCCCACGGTCGCCGTCGGGGGTGGCTGACCCACCCTTTCCTGTGCCTTCGTGGTAATTCCCCGCAGAACGCAACACATCCTTCGAAAACACCCGTGACTTGCACGAATCCACCGGACGAACGCAGTTTTCCCGCGCGTTCGAATACCTAGGGTGGTAAGGGCTCGAACGAGCCGAAGGTGCGAGAGGTGACAAGGATGACCAAGGCCCCCTTGCGTGTTGCTCTGGACCAGGGCACGGGAGACAGTGGCGACCCGGCCTCGTCGCTCACCCGACTCACCGAGCGGGCCCGCACGGCGGCCTCGGCCGGGGCCCATCTGCTGATCGGCCCGGAGATGTCCTTGACCGGGTACAACATCGGGGACGCCGTCTCGCGGTCGGCCGAGCCGGCGGACGGCCCCCTCTTCGAGGCCGTCGCCGGGATCGCCGCGGCGACCGGGGTCGCGATCGTGTACGGCTTCCCCGAACGCGCGGGTGAGCACGTGTACAACACCGTCCAACTCGTGGACGGTCACGGCCGGTCCCTGGCCCGTTACCGCAAGACGCACCTGTTCGAAGACCTGGACCGGCGGGTCTTCACCCCGGGGGAGAAGCTGGTCGTCCAGGCCGACCTGCAAGGGCACCGAGTCGGTCTGCTGATCTGTTACGACGTGGAGTTTTCCGAGGCGGTGCGGGCGCACGCCCTGGCCGGGACCGAACTCCTCGTCGTACCCACGGCGCTGATGGAACCGGACACCCGGGTGGCCACGCTCCTGGTGCCCACCCGGGCGATGGAGAATCAGCTCCATCTGGCCTACGTCAACCGTTGTGATCGCGAGGGCGACCTCGATTACGTGGGGTTGAGCACGCTCGTGGCGCCCGACGGCACCGAGCTGCTGCGTGCCGGTGCCGGAGAGGCCCTGCTCGTCGGGGACACCGAACCCACTGTTGCGCACGACTTCCTCGAGCGCCTGTCCTATCTGGACGACCGCCGCCCGGAACTGTACGGCCCGCTCCTGAAGTGACCACCTCCGTACCAATCGCGATTCGCCCCGAAGGAGGAAGCGATGACCTCTGCCGTGCCCACGGCCGCGGGTACCACGACCGCACGAGAGTTCCGGCTGAACATGTGCGGTCCCGACTTCCCGTTCGCCTACGACACCTACCTGAACAACCCGGCCGGCCTGGGGCAGGTGCCCGCAGAGCGTCACGGAACCGAGGTCGCGGTCATCGGCGGTGGGCTCTCAGGTCTCATCACCGCCCACGAACTCATGAAGATGGGCTTGAAACCCGTCGTGTACGAGGCCGACCGGATCGGTGGCCGGTTGCGTACCGAGCGGATGCCCGAGGAACCCGAAGGTGCCGTCGCCGAGATGGGTGCGATGCGTTTCCCGCCGTCGTCCACCGCCTTTTGGCACTACGTGGACCGGGTGGGGCTCCGTACGACCTCCTTCCCGAACCCGCTCTCCCCGGCTGCTTCGAGCACTGTGGTCGATCTCAAGGGTGTACCGCACTACGCCGAGAAGTTGAAGGACCTGCCCGAGGTCTACCGCGAGGTGGCCCAGGCCTGGGACCAGGCTCTGGAGAGCGTCGAGCACACCCGTATGCAAAAGGCGATCCGGGAACGCGACGTCACGACCCAGAAGGAGATCTGGAACCGACTGGTCGAACGTCTGGACAACCAGACCTTCTACGGCTTTCTGTCCGAGTCCCCGGGTTTTGCCTCCTTCCGCAAACGGGAGATCTTCGGCCAGGTGGGTTTTGGCACCGGAGGTTGGGACACCGACTTTCCCAACTCCATCCTGGAGATCCTGAGAGTGACCTACACCGGTGCCGACGACGACCACAGGGCGATCGTCGGCGGTGTGGACCAGCTACCGTTGCGACTGTGGGGGACGGCCCCGGACAAGCTCGTGCACTGGGCGCGGGGCACTTCCCTGGCCACCCTGCACCCCGACGGTCCGCGCCCGGCGGTGACCGTGTTGCGCCGCACCGCGAACCGGAAGAGCCCCTCCGGAAACATCACCGTCACCGATGCCTCAGGTGCGACCCGCACCTACCGGGCGGCGGTCTTCACCGCGCAGTCGTGGATGATGCTGTCCAAGATCGACTGTGACGAGGACCTGTTGCCCATCGACCACTGGTCGGCGATCGAGCGGACCCACTACATGGAGTCCTCGAAGCTGTTCGTCCCGGTGGATCGGGCTTTTTGGCGGGACCGGGACCCGGTGACCGGCCGTGACACCATGAGCATGACGCTCACCGACCGGGTGACCCGGGGTACCTACCTGTTGGAGGGCAAGACCCCGGACGCACCTGCGGTGATCTGCCTGTCCTACACCTGGAGCGACGACTCGCTCAAGTGGCTTCCCCTGTCGGCCGACGAGCGCATGGAGGTCATGCTCGCCTCCCTGAACAAGATCTACCCGGGTGTGGACATCCGCTCCCACATCACCGGTGACCCGATCACCATCTCCTGGGAGGACGAGCCGTACTTCATGGGCGCGTTCAAGGCCAACCTTCCCGGCCACTACCGCTACCAGAGGCGTTTGTTCACCCACTTCCGGCAGGACGATCTGGCCGAGCGCCACCGTGGCCTGTTCCTGGCCGGGGACGACATCTCCTGGACCGCAGGCTGGGTCGAGGGTGCGGTGCAGACCGCGCTGAACGCGGTGTGGGGCGTCATGCACCACTTCGGCGGAAGGACCGACCCGATCAATCCGGGTCCGGGTGATCTGTTCGACCGGCTCGCTCCGGTGGCCCTGCCCGAGGACTGAGCGGCCCTGTTCCCCGCGGAGCGCAGCGGGCTCAGGACACCTCGGTGCCCCCGGACGGGGACGGACGATCGAGCAGGCGTGACAGGACGAGCGTGCTCTTGGTGCGGGTGACGAAGGGTTCGGCGCCGATGCGTTCGATGACCTCTTCCAGGTGCCGGGTGTTGCGTGCGCGGATCTGGACAAGTGCGTCGGCGTCTCCGGTGACGGTGCAGGCGAAGATGACTTCGGGGTGATCGGCCAGGCCTGCACGGATCGCTCCGGGAGAGGTGCGTGCGCGGCAGTGGAGCTCGATGAACGCCTCGGTGGTCCAACCGATGGCGTCCGGGTCCACCACGACCGTGAACCCGCGTACGGCGCCCGAGTCGATCAAGCGGTCCAACCGTCGTTTCACCGCCGAGGGACTCAGACCGACCTCGTCCCCGATCTCGGCGAAGCTCATTCGTGCGTTCGCGCCGAGTATCGCAATGATGCGCTCATCGACACGATCCAGCTGCATTCTGCCCCTTTTGTTGATATTTGCGCTGTTCGTGCACATGGTAGCGGGGCAGTGCGCCCACTCCGTGACCAATGATTACTTTGTGTAGTTGCAAGGGTGTGGCGGATCTTGGTTGGGGAGACTTCAGGTATGCATGTGCACCTGCTCCGGAATCTCACCGAGCCCCGGGCCCCGCATCTTCCGCGAGTCTGCCCGGAACGCGCCAGTGAGTCCGGACACTGCGTGGAATAGGCTGTGAACGGCGCGAAAGGCTGGACAACCACCATCGCCGCCGTCCCCGCGACGACGGGAAGCCAGAGGGGAAGATGCGATGCTGCGGACCTCATCGGTACGGATTCTGAGCGAGCGGGATCGAGAAGCCGTTTGCGCGATCCTGGACACCGATCCGGTCGGCAACGTTTTCGTCGCCTCCCGGCTGATGTCGACCGGTATCGGCACACGTTTCCACGGAGCCGAGCTGTGGGGACACGTCGAGCAGGGCCGTCTCACCGCCCTGTGTTACTCCGGGGCCAACCTCGTCCCCGTCAACGCAGGCCCTGCCGCGATTCGCGGGTTCGCCGACCACGCCCGCAGGCAGGTGCGCCGCTGTTCCTCCATCGTCGGCCCGGTCACCGCGGTCGACGACTTCTGGAACCAGGTCTCCGCCGAGTGGGGGCCCGCCCGGGCCATCCGGGACAGCCAGCCTGTCCTGGAGATCGACGGCCCACCCGCGGTCCCCACCGACCCGCTGGTGCGCCGTGTGCGACCGTCCGAGATCAACACCCTGCTGCCCGCGTGCGTGGCCATGTTCACCGAGGAGGTCGGTGTTCCACCGGACTCCGGCGACGGCGGAGCCCTGTACCGGGCACGGATCGAGGAACTGGTGCGCACCGGACGTGCCTTTGCACGCATCGAGGACGGCCGAGTGGTCTTCAAGGCGGAGATCGGTGCTGTCAGCCGGCACGCCTGCCAGATCCAAGGGGTATGGGTGGACCCGGACCTGCGCGGACAGGGCTTCTCGGCGCCGGGGATGGCAGCCGTGGTCTCCTACGCGCTCGCCGAGATCGCACCCCGGGTCACCCTCTACGTCAACGACTTCAACACCCCTGCTCGCGCCACCTATCAGAAGGTGGGCTTTCGTCAGGTGGGAGAGGTCATGTCGGTGCTGTTCTGATCGATCCGTTGCTCGACCGGGGCGAAGGAATGTTCGAAGTCGGGGGTGTCGGTGATCAGCGCCCGCGTGTACTCGTGCTCGGGGGCCGACATCACCTTGCCGACCGTTCCGTGTTCGACGATCCGTCCCTGGTGCAGGATCGCCACCCGCTCCGCGATGTTGGAGACCAGGGCGATGTTGTGGGTGACGAACAACAACGCCATCCCGTCCTCCTGGAGGTTGCGGAGCAGCGCGACGATCTCCGCCTGGACGGACACGTCCAGGGCCGAGGTGATCTCGTCACACACCAGCAGGTCGGGTCGGGTCGCGATGGCACGCGCGATACACACGCGCTGACGCTCACCGCCGCTGAGCTGCTCGGGGAAACGCTCCGCGTAGGAGGCGGGCAGGGCTGCACGTTCCAGGGCTCCGGCGACGACGGCGTCCGGGTCCTCGGGTCTACCGGAAAGGTGCCGGTAGGGGCCGAGGATCTGATCGCGTACCCGCTTGCGTGGGTTGAGCGCCTCGTACGGGTTCTGGAACACGTACTGAATACGTCGACGCTGCTCGGCGGTGCGTCGATAGCTGCTGGTGGCCTGCTGCTGACCGTCGAAGAACATCTCCCCGGTGAACTGGTGATGCAGACCCACGACGGAGCGCGACAGGGTCGTCTTGCCGGACCCCGATTCGCCGAGCAGGGCCACGCACTCACCGGGAAAGATCGAAAGATCGACCCCCTGCAGGACAGGAAGGCGTCCGTGGCTCGCGTTCAGACCGGACACTCGTAGCAAGGGCTCGCCCCGAGGTTCGACACTTTCGTGCCCACTGGTACGCAACAGCGGGACCGCGGCCAGGAGACGGCGTGTGTACGTGTGTCGCGGGAGGGACAGCACCTCGTCGGTACGGCCTCGCTCCACGACCTCGCCCCGATACATCACCGCGATCTCGTCGGCCAGTTCGGCGACCACGGCCATGTCGTGGCTGATGTAGACACCGGCGGTGCCGTAGTCACGGGTCATGGTGCGGATGGTCTTCAGCACGTGCGCCTGGGTGGTCACGTCCAGGCCCGTGGTCGGCTCGTCGAGCACGATCACGTCGGGACGTCCCACGAACGCCATCGCGATCGCCACACGCTGCTGTTGCCCACCGGACAGCTGGTGCGGGTAGCGCTTCAAGAAGGCGTCGTCGTCGGGCAGGGCCACCTCCCGCAGTACTTCACGCACCCGCCGGTCGATCTGCTCCGAGGACAGGGAGGTGTCGTGCAGTGCTTCCCTGAGCTGGACACGCAGCCGCAATGCCGGGTTGAGCGCCGAAGCGGGGGACTGCGGGATGTAGGCCACCACTCGCCCGCGCAGCGCACGTACACCTTTTTCCGACAGGTGTGCCAGTTCCTTGCCGGTCACCTCGACACTGCCGTCGACGATCTCCGTGGCCCGTTTGCAGTGGGCCAGCAGGGACAGCCCCAGCGTGGTCTTTCCGGACCCGGACTCACCCACCAGGCCGAGGATCTCACCACGCCGCACGGTGATCGACACGTCGCTGATGATCTTCACGTACGAGGGGCGTCCGATCACGGTCAGCCCGTCGGTCACCAGAACGGTGTTGTGTGTTTCTGTCACTTCTCGACCCCCCGGTCGATACCGATCGAGGCCCGTGAGAGGCCGTCGGTGATGAGGTTGGCGCCGATGGTCAAAATCGCGATCGCTGTCACGGGCAGTGCCACGGCCCATGGCTGGATGGACATGCCCTGACGGTTCTCGTTGATCATCAGGCCCCAATCGGCCGTGGGGGGTTGTAGTCCCATACCGAGGAAGCCGAGTACGGCGACCACACCGATCGAGTAGGTCAAGCGCAACCCCAGTTCCACCAGGAGTGGACTGGTCACGTTCGGCAGGATCTCGACCGCCATGATGCGGTGACGGGGCATCCCGATGGCTTCGACCGCTTTGATGTAGTCCTGTTCGATGACCTTGCGTGTGGCCTCACGTATCACCCGGGCCACACGGGGCATGTGGGAAACGGCGATGATCACCACGATCAGCCACACACGTGGACCGATGATCGACATCACCAACAGCGCGGCGATGAGCTGGGGGAAGGCCAACAGGACATCGTTGGCGCGCATCAGGACGTCGTCGATCCACCCACCTCGGTAACCGGCGACGACACCGATCACGGTCCCGGCCAGCACACCGATACCGGCCGAGGCAGCGGCCAGCAGCAGGAGGGTCCAACCACCCCACAGGAAGCGGGTCAGGACGTCACGACCACGGTTGTCACCGCCGAAAACGGTGCCGTCCACACCCGTTTCATATGGCTTGGTGATGAATTCGGTGGGGGTGTACGGGGCGATGAACGGACCGAGGACCGCCACCAGCACGATCAGTACGGTCAGGGCCACGCCGATCTTGGTACGGCCGAAGCCCCACGCGGTGCGAAACAGCCCACCACCGCGACGTCGGGACGTGTTCGTTCCGGTCGAGATCTCACTCATCGGTTCGCGACCCTCACCTTCGGGTTGGCAGCCAGCCCGATCACATCGGCGACCAGGTTGACAACGATGTACACGCCCGCGATGAGCAGTACCGATGCCTGGATCAACGGCACGTCACGGTTGTCGATGCCGTCCATGAGCTCCTTGCCGACCCCGGGGAAGTTGAACAGGAACTCGATGGCGACCACACCCCCGGCGAGCCAAGCCAACTGCAACGCGATCACCTGGGCGACCGGACCGATCGCGTTGGGTGCCGCGTGTCGCCACAGCACGATGCGCTCGTCCATGCCCTTGAGGCGAGCCTGTTGGACGTATTCGCTCTCGAGGACCTCGATCATCGTCGCCCGCATCATGCGGACGATCGGTGGGGCCACGGCCAGGGCGAGCGTGAACACGGGCAGGATCCACTGGTCCCAGTCACCGTTGCGGGAGTACACCGACGGGAACAGATCGAACCCGCCCGGACCGAGCAGCAGGATCAGCAGAATACCGATCACGAACTCGGGGACGGAGGCGATGACCAACGTCCCCGTGGAGGAGACGTGGTCAAAGCCCCGGTCCCGGCGCAGGGCGCTGAAGGCCCCCACGAGCAGAGAGATCGGGGTCGCCACCAGGGCGGACAGCCCCATGAGGGTCAGGGAGCTCCGGATGGGCGCGGCCAGGTACTCCGCGACCGGTTGACGGTTGGAGAAGGACGTACCGAGGTCCCCCTGCACGATCCCCTGGAACCACTGCATGTACTGCACGGCCACGGGGTCGTTCAGGTTGAGTTGTTCACGAAGCACTTCCACACGCTCGGGGGTGGCGTCGCGGCCCAGGATGAGCTGGGCCGCGTCACCCGGTAGTGCCTGCGTGGCCGCAAAGACCACGAGGGAGACCACCCAGAGCGTCAGAGCGCCGAAGAAGAGGCGGACGACGACGAGTCGGAACATGGTGAGCCTTCGAAGAGGACGGACGGAGGACGGGTGGTTCCTCAGCCCTCGTCGAGCCACATGGTGTGGAAGGCATAGGAACCGAGCGGGTGGCCGGACACCGCCGGCTCCAGACCGTGTACGTGGGTGCCGTGGGCATCGAGGAGGTTCACAAAACCCCAGACGATGTAGCCACCCTCCTCGTACTCGATCTCCTGGGCCTTGCGGATGAGTTCGTTGCGCTCGTCCTCGTCGGTGGTGCGTTGGGCCTCTTCCAGGTGGCCCAACCACTCCTCGTGTTCGCCCCACATGGTCTCGTTGTAGGGGGCGCCGACGATCGAACCCTGTGCGGTCTGGGTGATGTAGTTGCGCGCCGCCCAGAAGTCCTGACCGAAGGCGTAGGGGAAACCCTCTTCCTCGTTCCAGTAGTCGCTCGGGTTGACGCGGCGCAGATTCACGGTCACACCGGCCTCACGAGCCTGTTCCTGGAAGACCTCGGCGGCGGCGACCACCCCCGCGTTGATGTCGGAGGTGACGAGTTCGACCTCGAGATCGTCCTCGTAGCCGGCTTCGGACAGCAGCCTGCGGGCCTCTTCGATGTCTTGCTCACGCTGAGGGAAGTCCTCGGGGTAGGAGGGGTCCATCCGCGCGTACATGTCGTTGCCGACCTGGCCGTAGCCGGCAAGTGCTTGGTCGATCATCTCCTGACGGTCGACGATGAGACGGAAGGCCTGGCGAACGCGCACGTCGTCGAAGGGTTCTTGGTCCACACGCATGGTGAACGGCAACCACATGCCGGTCTCGGACTCCATGATCTTCAGGTCGCTCGAGTCTTCGATCACGGGTATCTGGGCCTGTGGAACCTGGCTGATGATATCCACGTTTCCGCTGGTGAGGGCGTTGACGCGGGCATCATCCTCGGGGAAGTCGACGATCTCCAGGGAGTCGACGTAGGGCTGTCCCTCGATGTGGAAGCCTTCGTGCCGTTCGAAGACGCTGTAGTCACCGACGACGAATTCCGAGTACTTGAACGGGCCGCAGCCGATCGGGTCGTCCGGGTCGTAATCCTCCGGAACGATCGCGTTGTAGTACTCGGCGAGTGCCTCGGGCAGGGTGACCAGCGGCTCGTCCACGTAGATGCGTACGGTCCGCTCGTCGACCCGTTCGAGTTTTTCGGGGTCGACCCCGGGCATGTCGCCGGCGCCGCGCTGCGGGTCGTCCGGGTCGAGGATGCGTTTCAGGGAGAACACGACCGAGTCGGCGGTGACGGGGGAGTCGTCGTGGAAGGTCAACCCTTCCTTGAGGACGAGGGTCCACTCGGTCCCGTCGTCATTGGATTCCAGGCTCTCCGCCAGGTACGGCTCGATGGTCCCGTCGTTGGCGTAGCGCATGAGGGATGCGTAGAGTGCGAAGTTCCGTGCGATGTCGACGTTGTCCGTGGGGTCGTGTGCGTCCAGGGTGTCGCTGGCTCCACCGCCCGCCACCCCGACGGTCAGGTGACCGCCCTGGCGTGGTTCCCCGTCGCCCGAGCCGCCGGAACCCGACTCCCCGCTGCAGGCTGCAAGGACCGGGGCGACGACGGCACCGGCGACGGAGGCCTTGAGGAGGGTCCGGCGGCCGGTGTGGAAGCGACTGTTCGTGGGGGACTCGGGCAGGGAGGACACGGGGCACCTCTGTGGTACGGGGACAGGACGAGATCGACGCGGTGGGGAGGTTCCCACGGTGGTAGGTAGGGGGTGACCTGCCGGTATCGACCTCAATCGATCCTTGTGTGCCCTACAGGAAGCGTCAACCGGGGGGAGTACGGGGTCCGTACCCCTTGTTGCGGGTGCCTGCACGGCTTGTCGGACACGTGGTGGTTTGTGGAGAAAAGCTATGTGAACTGTGGCTTTCAGGTGTTTTTTACGGATGTCACGCGCATGTATGTGTGCTCGGAGTTCGGCTGGTCGCGGCTGTTTTCCATGCTCTTCCGGGTCCAGGTGTTGTACTCCAATCGATGCCATTGAGAGGCAGAACCGTGGTGTTTAGAACGCTGATTACCTGTCCTGCGGTTTT
>DXDP01000249.1 GCA_019115445.1 Candidatus Nocardiopsis merdipullorum | reverse complement strand
AGACGAACGCGTAGGCGGCCAGTGCCGAGGTCAGCAGCTGGGAGGCGGTGATGATGGCCGCCATCACGAGCGAGTTCGCATACATCCGCAGCAGGGGTACCGACTCCAGGGCCCCGGTGAGGTTGTCGGTGCGCAGCCCCGTGGGGAGCAGCTGCGGTGGGAAGTTGGACAGTTCGCGCGGTTCCATGATCGCCCCGGCGAACACGTAGTACACCGGAAACAGCACCGGGACCAGGAACACGGCCAGGAGCGCGTACAGGGCGATCCTGCTCGCCCAGAACCCGGGACCGTGCCGGTACGTGCGCCGGACCTTGTCCTTGGTGGTGACGGGGTCCGGGGTCGTGGTGGCGGTGGTCATGAGTAGTGCACCTTCCGCTCGATCACGCCGAACTGGATCACGGTGCACACCAGCACCACCAGCAACAGGACGAGGGCTTGTGCGCTGGCACGGCCGAAGTCGCTGGTGCCGTAGGCGAAGGCTTCCTGGTAGATGGAGTACACGAGCGTGGTCGTGGAACCGACCGGGCCGCCCTGGGTGAGGATGTGGATCTGCCCGAAGCTCTGCAGCGCGTTGATCGTGGAGATGACCACGAGGAAGAACAGTTGGGGTCCGAGCAGCGGGATGGTGACCTCCCACGCCGACCGGAGGCCGGTGGCACCGTCGATGCGTGCGGCCTCGTTGATCTCGCGTGGGATCGCCCCGATCCCGGCGGCCAGGACGAGTACCCCATAACCCAGGTTCATCCACACGGTGGTGATGCAGATGGACCACAACGCCATTTCCTGTGAGGTCAGCCAGGGCACCTGGCTCAGGCCCAGCTGGTGGAGGATGCCGTTGAGGACGCTGTTGCCGGGGCTGTAGAAGACGGTGAAGATCACCGATGCGCTGGCCACGGAGAAGGCGAACGGCAGGGCGAAGGCACCTCGGAAGAACCGTTGTCCTCGGACCACCCCTTCCAGGAGGAGGACGACCGCCAGCGCCCCGACCACCCCGGGCACGACCACGCCGATCGTGAAGAGCAGCGTGGTGCCCAGCACTTGCAGGAAGTCGGGTGAGGCCATCTCCGTGAAGTGGCTGAACCCGACGAAGCGGTTGGGGCGTCCGACGATGTCGTTGCCGTGCATGGACAGATACACGGTCCGGCCGAGGGGATAGGCCAGGAAGAGCGTGAAGACGAGCACGGAGGGGGCGAGGAAGGCCCAGGCCAGAGTGGCTTCGCGTCGGCGTTCTCCGCGGCGTGGGCGTTTGGGGGGCGCCGGTCCGGTCCCGGTCACCGACTCGGTTGTCACGTGCACCCCTCCGTTCGGCGGGGGCGTGGTGGGTGAGGGCATGCCCCGAAGTCTTCACGGAGCAGGTGACCTGCACGTCGCGTGAGGAAGAACAGCGACCCAACGTGGGGGCGTGGGACGGTCATGACCGACATCGATCACCATTCGTACATTGCGGATTCCGTCAAAGTTCGAAGTATCGAACCCTCTGGGCAAAGTTGCTATGGCTTGAAGGACAGGACTGCCTTACTCATGAGTAAGGTCGCGGCTTCGCCGCCCCGCTCCGGGGGAACACGAGGTGGTGACACGACACAGAAGGGGGCGGTGACCGACGTGGTCACCGCCCCCTTCTGGGGAATACGCCGAAAGCTCTCACCGGCGCCCGCATCGAGGTACTACTGCGGGTACCCCTGACGCAGGAGCCCGTAGGTGATGCCTTGTTCCAGGGCCACCCACGAGGCGTCCACGACGTTGGCGCCGACCCCGACGGTGGTCCACTCCCCGGATCCGTCCCCCAGGGTGATGAGGATCCGAGTGATGGCGTTGGTACCGGAGGAGCCCTCCAGGATGCGTACCTTGTAGTCGGTCAGTTCCAGCCCGGCCAACGCGGTGTAGACGTTCTCCATGGAGCTGCGCAGGGCCCGGTCGAGTGCGTTGACCGGCCCGTTGCCCTCGGCCGTGGCGATGATGCGTTCGCCCTTGACCTTCAGCTTCACGGTCGCCTCGGTGAGGCTGTGGAACTCCTCCGACAGCGGGCCCGCCCCGTTCACCGGACGGCGCTCGGTGATCACCCGCCACGACTCGGTCTCGAAGTAGCGCACGGGCTCGCCGAGCTCCTCACGCAGCAACAACTCCATGGAGGCGTCGGCCGCCTCGAAGCTGTACCCGGACAACTCCAGGCCCTTGACCCGCTCCACGACCCGGCTCGACAGTTCCCGGTCCCCTGCCAGGTCCAGGCCCAGTTCCTCGGCCTTGAGCTCGATGGAGGCCCGCCCGGCCATGTCGGACACCAGCATGCGCATGCGGTTGCCGACCAGCTCCGGTTCGGTGTGCTGGTACAGGTCGGGGTCGACCTTGATCGCGGAGGCGTGCAGGCCCGCCTTGTGCGCGAAGGCGGACACCCCCACGTACGGCTGGTGCGTGTCGGGGGCCAGGTTGACGATCTCGGCGATGGCGGTGGCCACACGGGTCATTTCCGCCAGGCATCCCTGGGGAAGGACGTCGCGTCCCTGTTTGAGGGCCAAAGCCCCGACCACGGAGAACAGGTTGGCGTTGCCGACGCGCTCGCCGTAACCGTTGGCGGTGCACTGTACGTGGGTGACCCCGGCGGCCACGGAGGCAAGGGTGTTGGCCACCGCGCACCCGGTGTCGTCCTGGGCGTGGATACCCAGCCGGACATCGGTGGCCCTGCGCACCTCGGTGACGGTGCGGGTGATGTCCTCGGGCAGCATCCCGCCGTTGGTGTCACAGAGCACGACCACGTCCGCGCCCGCCTCGCCGGCGGTGCGCACCACGGTGAGTGCGTACTCGGGGTTGTACCGGTATCCGTCGAAGAAGTGCTCGCAGTCCACGAAGACGCGCTGACCGTGCGCTCTCAGGTGGGACACCGTGTCGGCGATCATGGCGAGGTTCTCGTCGAGGGTCGTGCGCAGCGCACGTTCGACGTGTCGTTCGTCACTCTTGGCGACAAGAGTGACGACCGACGCGCCGCTTTCGCGCAAGGCGACCACCTGAGGGTCGTCGGCGGCCTGCACACCGGCCCGGCGGGTCGCGCCGAAGGCGGTGAGTTGCGCGTGTTTCAGCGTCAGCTCTTGTGAAGCACGCTGAAAGAATTCGGTGTCCTTGGGGTTGGCCCCCGGCCACCCTCCCTCGATGAACCCCACCCCGAAGTCGTCCAGCAGCTTCGCGATGGCCAGTTTGTCGGAAACCCGAAGGTTGATCCCTTCACGCTGTGCTCCATCGCGCAGCGTGGTGTCGAAGACGTGGAAACTGTCGTCCCTCATAGGTGGTCTCCCGAAGGTGGATGAGTGGTGTGGGAACCCCGGCCAACAAAAAAGACCCCTCGTGGACACGAGAGGTCAGCGCGCCGGCGGGGTCCGGTCCCGCATGGCGGGAAGAGTCAGTTGCCGGCGCGCCCCGAAATAATCACAACCTGGGACGGCATGCAGTCAGTGTGCCACACAAAACTTCTTGACCAGCACCCGGGAGATAAATATCTCACGTTTTGATACGGGGGTTTCTCACACCGGACGCCGGGCCGGGCCGCCGGGTACCCCCGACGGCCCGGGTGAAAAGGGTCAGAACCGGGTGATCCAGTCGTACTTGTCGGGTCGCAGACCGGTCTGCAGGCCCACGAGTTCCTCACGCAGGCGCATGGTGACCGGTCCGGGGGTGCCGTCGCCGATGGTGAATTCACCGTCGTCGCTCTTGACGTGGCCGACCGGGGTGATGACCGCCGCGGTACCGCAGGCGAAGACCTCGGTGAGCTCACCGGACTCTGCGGCCGCCCGCCACTGGTCGGTGGAAAGCGGCTTCTCCTCGGCGGGAATACCCAGGTCGGGTGCCAGGGTCAGCAGTGATTTCCGGGTGATGCCGGGCAACAGGGTTCCGGTCAGCGGCGGGGTGCACAACCGTGCGTCGTCCCCCGAGCCGTACACGAACCACAGGTTCATGCCGCCCATCTCCTCCACCCAGCGGTGCTCGCGCGCGTCGAGCCAGACCACCTGGTCGCAGCCCTTCTCCACCGC
>DXDP01000248.1 GCA_019115445.1 Candidatus Nocardiopsis merdipullorum | reverse complement strand
TCGTTGACGACATCATCCGGCAGTACGCGGGCATCTACATGCAGGATCACTAGTGCAAGGTCGAGGCCTTGCCGCTCTCCGCGAGGCTGTACGGGCGTGGCGTGCATTGGACGACCATCTGGTCGATGGCGGGGTGGCGCCCTCTCCCTGGTCGCGTCAGACCTTCCCTCGCGTTCTCTCACGTCTGTTGTCCCGAATCCACGCGGTAAGAGAAACACTTTCGGTCCGATGGCCGCCTGTGACTCCATGCGGGATCCGGGGGAGAGGCGTACCGAAAGGTCGGTTCAATCCTTCGGCCATTCCGTGCGCCCTTCCAACCGTCGCGAGACAAATGCGCGCCAGCGTCCCACCGGCAGTCCAAGAGTGAGCGCCTGACTCATGAGCTTGGCCATCGAGTACTCGGGATCGGTGTCCAGAGCCACTTCCAGAGCTGCCCTGGCAAGTGAATGGTCATCACGCTGCCAGGCCGCCACAGCGGTGAGGGCCGCCGGGGCGGCCCGATAGCGCTGTTCCACGTGGCGTAGCACCCGTGACCAGATTTCCTCGTGGTGGTGGGCAGTCTCGGGGGTGATGCGCGCCCATACTTCGTCCCGCACTCGCAGTTCGGTGAGAAGAACCCCCAACCAGGCGAGCTCCTCTTCGTCCCCGGTCCCCTCCCCCGCTCGCTCGGCCTCCACTGCGGCACCGACCTTGGCCAATCCATGGCGAACAAATGCCCGTTCCTCCGTATGGGCCAACCGGCGGGCCTGTTCTTCCACCTGCTCGGTGGCCGCGGTCATGGCCGTACGCAGCTCGCTTCCCACCGGGGCGAGGATGCGGCGAATACGCGCCATGTCGGCCATGGTCTGCTGCAGTGGCGGCAGCGGGGTGAGTCCGTGGAGGACGGCCCCGGCCGGACCCGAGGAACGGTCGGCGTCGATGAGCACCCCCTCGGAAGGACAACATTCCGCCAGGGTGCACACATACGACCAATACCGCCCACCCGTGACCCGGAAAGCTTCGGGGACACGCAACCTGCGTGTCCTGGCGGCGGCAAGCAGAGCGTCGACGTAGGGGGTGACCTGCTGGGGTTCACCATAAGCGACGACGACCAGGCCATCGGCGCCTTCGTCGGCAGCGGTGTCCACGGGCGCAGCGGCGGAGTCCGCAGGGGTGCGACTCGGCACACGGTTCAGGTCTCGACAGAACACCGAGCGCACGCTCTTGCCATGAAGGGTCAGTACCACGATTCCCGGGATCGGTGGTGCACCCACCAGGTAGGGCAGAGTGGCGACCACGTCGTTCGGGTCGGACAGGGTCAAACGGCCGGCGGAGGGTGGCGCGCAGGTCTGGTCACCGGGGGGTCGGGGCGGCGGCACACCGGAGGCGCCGGTGCCCGCCGGGTCGGGTTCGAAGTGGCCGAGGGAGTGGGGTGACTGGTCGAAGTGCATGTATTCACGGTGCGGGATGAACGTGACCGTGCGCAATGTCCTTGTTGCAAGCTGTGGAAAACCGGGGCCGGGCCGTGGTCACAGGCATGGCTTCATCTGAGTTCTCCCGTGGTCTCGGAAGGCGGTGTGGGATCGGGTGCCTCACGGGGGCTCGGGATGTGCCTGTTCGTGTCCGGGCGGACGAGCGGCAAACACACCCTGTTACGGCCGGTGTCCTTGGCCCGGTACAGTGCCAGGTCGGCTGCGGTGAGCAACTCCACGAGATCGTTGCCGTGGTCACCGATGACAGCCACCCCGACCGATATCGTGACCGACACGGGGATCTCGTTCACCGCAATGGCCATGGACCTGACCCGTGAGCGCAGGCGCTCGGCCGCGTGACAAGCCTCATTGATGTCCGCCCCCGGTAGGAACACCACGAACTCCTCGCCCCCGAAGCGGCCGAGCAGATCGCTCCGGCGCAACTGTTGGGCCACGGTGGTGGCCACCCCCAGCAGGACCTGGTCACCGAAGAGGTGGCCGTGATTGTCGTTGACCCGCTTGAAGTGATCGATGTCGATGATCAGTACGGCCGCGCGTCCTCGGGTACGTCGAGCCTTTGCCACCTCGTCCGCCGCCGCGTGCTCCCAGGTGGGTGCGTTCAGCAGGCCTGTCTTGGGATCGGTGCGCGCCGCCAACTGCAACTGCTGGTACAGCAGGCTGCGTTGCAGGAGCAGGATCGGTGGTACGGCGATGATCAGCAGGAGCAGCGACAGGTGGGCAAGGATCGCGACCGTGAGTCCAACACATAACTCAACGGCGTCCACCATGAGTGCCTCGCGGTCCCACATGGGTTGCCGGGCGTTCTCGGTGCCATTGCCGATCCGGGCAGCCAGGGCGACCAAGAACGTGTTGAGTACGGTGAATCCGGTGAAGCACAGCACTGCGACCAGGACCCCGGTGCCTGTGGTCAGGGACTCGGCCGCACGCGGTGCTCCTTCGATCCCCACCAGGAGATCGCCACCCTGAACGCTGTGCCAGACCACCGAGGCCAAGAACCCGGACAGGGCGACCGAGGACGCGTTGAACACCCGCCTGTGCAGCAAGGCGCGACGGACCCGGTACTGGAGCAGGAGATAGACCGGCAGAGGGATCATCAGGGCATATACCGGCGGCAAGAGGACCACCGCGGGAAACCACCAGGCCCCCAGCAGGTCACGGGAGAGCCCTGCGGGTTGTCCGAGGCGTCGCACCCCCTCCACGCACACGGCCGCGCATGCACAGAGCGCAAGGAAGGTGAGCATGTCACCGGCGGTGACCCCGGTCGAGGTGGTGATCCAGCCGAACAGGAGCAGCACGGC
>DXDP01000247.1 GCA_019115445.1 Candidatus Nocardiopsis merdipullorum | reverse complement strand
TCGGCTCGGCCGCGTCCTTGGCAGCCAACGTCGCGGTCGCCGACCCCACGGTCTGGTCGAGGGTCATCCATGCTTGGCCATCCGTTGCGCTGATCGGTGCGTACGAGCTGCTCATGCGCGAGTTCCGCACTGCGGCGCAGAGCGTACGCAGTGTGTTCGCAGACAATGAGGTTTTCTCAGTGAGTTCTACTTCCATGCGTTGTTGAGGACCAGGGCGGCTTGGGCAATGGCTCCGATCCGGCTCGGGCTCAGCGTGACGTGTTTCAGGGCTCGCCAGCGCTGCTTCAGCTCGGCGGCGGCTCGTTCGCCCAGAGCGCGGGTACTGCGTAGGAGCCAGTTGTGAGTACGGTTGTCACTGGTCAGCGGGCTGGGAATGTCGGGGTGGGGGCGTAGCGGGGTGTGGATGCCGATTCCGGCCCCGAGGTAGCCTGCGTCGGCCAGGGTGGGCAGCCCTTGTACCGCGGCGGGGTAGAGCGCGGGAAAGGCGTGGATGCGGGCGCAGGTCAGATCATGGTGCGATCCGGGCTCGACGTCAAAGACCCACAGTGGGGTGCCGTCGGGGGCGGCCAGGAACTGCACGTTCCCGGCGAAGTGCTTGGCCTTGCCCGAGTACCAGGCGTCGTTGCCCGCTTCGTTGGTGCCGGCCACGCGGTCGCAGGCGATGAGGGTGCCGTCCAAGACCACGTGGCCCATGCCCTGCTGCCTGCATTGGCGCAAGACCCGGTGTAGGTCGGGTGCCTGGTCGGCCAGGACGTCGAGGGCCTCGTGCAGGTAGCGGTAGCCGGTGGCCTGGGAGATACCCGCGTCGCGGGCCAGAGATTGTACGGGGCCTGCTTCGCGGAACCAGCGCAGGGCGAAGAGCGCTTGGTGGAACGGAGTCAGCGCTCGGGAGCCTTTCGGGCTGGCGAGCATGCGGCGGTGGGCGGCCAGGTGCCGGGCGAGGAACTCGACGGCGTGGCGGGGGACGTCGAGCATGGCAGAATAGGGGACCAACGTGGAGCCTCTGGTTCAGTGGACAATCTTGTGGAAGAGAACTGTCCTACCAGGGGCTTGTGTGCCACGAACGCGTGAGATCGGCGGTGGTAGCGGCTGATTGAGCGTGGTGCTGCACGGGAGATGAAGGATTTGGCCCTTCGGAGCCGCCTTTCGGGAGGAGGCTTCAAACCGCCCTCCGCTGCGTTAGCTGAAGACTGTCGTGGTGAGCGGGAGGGAAAAGGCGCCCATGAGGCGTCAGGTGGGGATCAAGAAGGCGTTGCATCAAAAGCCTCGTGAGGGGTTCTCCGCGGAAGCGTCGTTAGGTATGAAGTGACATCGAAACCGGGCCTTTAAGCTCAACCCGGGATAAGTCTGGCGGGGGCCCGAGTACTGGCCAGGCGGTGTCCGGCGCAGAGGTGGCGCGATCTTGATCTGCTGCTCTCGTGCGGAACGTGGGATGGCGCGTCCCGACACAGCCCCTGCCCAGGAAAGGGCGGAGCGAGAGTGAGTTACCCAAGCGTCTGAAACGCGAGGGAGTGAGTACCGTCGCGGGACGCGCAGGCGGACCGGCTCGTAGTAGTGACGATCCTCCTGCTTGATGCGGTGGGGTGGGGAGCGAAGGGGCCGGCTTGACCGCGGTTCGTTGATGAGATCAACCGGGCGCTACGGTGGCCGGGAGGAGTCGAGTGGACGAGCAGAGGCCATCAGACAAGCCGTTCGACATTTCCAAGCAGGAGGTCTGGGACGCTTATCAGAAGGTGCGAGCCAACAAGGGTGCGCCGGGTGCGGACGGTTGCTCGATTGAGGACTTCGAGAAAGATCTGAAGGGCAACCTCTACAAGATCTGGAATCGGATGTCCTCGGGCAGCTATTTCCCGCCTCCGGTGCTGGCGGTGGAGATCCCGAAAACACATGGCGACGGCACCCGGATTCTCGGGGTGCCGACCGTCGCGGACCGGATCGCGCAGACTGTCGTGGCCGTCCGGCTGGAGGAAGTCGTGGAACCGAAGTTCCATGTCGACTCCTACGGGTACCGGCCAGGCCGGTCCGCGCTGGATGCGGTGGCCAGATGCCGGGAGCGCTGCTGGGGCAACGACTGGGTGATCGACCTCGACATCCAGAAGTTTTTCGACAGCGTGCCCTGGGATCTGATCGTCAAGGCGGTCGAGGTCAACACTGACCAGCCCTGGGTCGTTTTGTATGTCAAGCGGTGGCTTGCCGCCCCCGTGCAACGGCCTGACGGCTCGCAAGCCGAACGGGATCGTGGGACCCCCCAGGGGTCGGCGGTTTCGCCCGTGCTGGCCAACCTGTTCTTGCACTATGCGTTCGACGAGTGGATGGACCGGCGGTTCCCGTCGATGCCGTTCGAGAGGTACGTCGATGATGCGGTGGTGCACTGTCACAGTGAAAGCCAGGCCAGGATGCTGGTCTCGGCGATCGGGCAACGGATGGAACAGGTCGGGCTGAGGCTTCACCCGGACAAGACCCGGATCGTCTACTGCAAGGACGGAAAGCGCAAGGGCTCTTTCGAGCACACAGCGTTCGACTTCCTGGGGTTCACGTTCCGGGCGCGGGCAGTTCGCAGCAGGCATGGGACCGTGTTCACGGGCTTCGGCCCGGCGGTCTCCAAGACCGCCATGCAGAAGATGAGCGAAACGGTGCGATCCTGGCGGTTGCACCGCCGAACCCCTTTCTCCGAGCAGGACCTCGCACGGTGGCTCAATCCGATCGTGTCAGGGTGGATGAACTACTACGGCCGGTTCTATCGGTCGGAGCTTTATCCGCTGCTCAGGCGCATCAACGTCTACCTGGTGCGCTGGATGAGGAAGAAGTACAAGCGGCTGAGGACCTTCAAGAAAGCGCACGCCGCATGGCAGCGCACGACCGGCCAGTACCCGCGCTTCTTTGCGCACTGGCGGTGGATCCCGGAGTTCTGACGGCGAGGTTGAGAAGAGCCCGGTGACGGGAGACTGTCACGCCGGGATCTGTGGGAGCCCGGAGGTGAGACTCCTCCGGGCGACCCGACCACGTATGTGTGGGGTGATTCCCCAATGTCTGGTCCTGTCTCCTTCGTGTACTTGATCAGGTTTTCTGGTTCGTGTTTCGCTGAGAAAACCTCAATGAGCAGGACCTGCCTTGCCTCAAGGAAAACCAGGTCGCAAAGGCTCAAGACACTTCTGGGTTGAAGGAACAAAGGTTCTCCGGATTGCGAGCCGTGCAGGACACCGAGAGGCCACAGAGTGTGCAGACGGAGGCCTTAACACCATTCCAGGGTCGCGCCTGGCAATGGGCGTTGGACCAAGAACGTGAGGTGGGCAAGCTACCGACAGGTGCGGAGATCGCTGAGCGATTTGAACG
>DXDP01000246.1 GCA_019115445.1 Candidatus Nocardiopsis merdipullorum | reverse complement strand
CCGGCCACCAGGTCACCGCTTTCCCACAACGCCACGTGCACGGCCCAGTCGGTCCGGCCGGCCTCCGCGAACTCCCTGGTGCCGTCGAGAGGATCGATGATCCACACTCGGCGTGCCTTCGAACGGTTCGGGTCGTCGACACCCTCCTCAGACAGAACCGCATCGCTCGGACGCAGGCGGCCGAGCGCGGAGTAGAGGAACTCGTGCGAGGTGCGATCTCCCAGGGTCCTCAGGACCTCCGGCTCGTCGAAGCCGTGCCGAGCACGCAGGCGCAACAGCAACTGTCCCGCCTCGTTCGCCAGGTCACGGGCCACCTCATGATCGTTTCGGATGCTCTTCACCGGCTACTACGCTCCCACCCCACGGGTCACCGTCGACCACGACTTCCACAGGATCTGTTTGTCCAATGTCGGCAACCAGTTTTCCATGTATCGCGGTTCCCAACAGACCGATTCCGCCCGAGCAGGGCCGACTCGGCCCCTGAACCACCACAGGCCCGCCCCTCGTGATCCGGTCCGGCAGTGCCGGCGAACGTCATGCCCGTGCTGTGCTGCTCCTGACCACCAGTTCGGTGGCCAGCTCGACCTTGGGGCTCTCGATCGTCTCGTTGCGGACCAGACGTTGCACCGTGCGTACCGCGAGCCGTCCCATGTCCGCCAACGGTTGACGGACCGTGGTCAACGGGGGCGAGGACCAACTGGCCTCCGGGACGTCGTCGAAACCCACCACACTGACGTCTTCGGGTACCCGCAGGCCACGTCTGCGCAATGCCTCGTACACGCCAAGGGCCATCTGGTCACTGGAGACGAACACCGCCGTGGGGGGAACGGGCCTGTCGAACAAGTGCTCACCCGCCCGAAAACCGGACTCGTAAGAGAATTCCCCCGGCATGATCAGGTCACCGTCGACCACCAACCCGGCCGTCTCCAGACCCGCCCGGTAACCGTCGAGGCGGGCACGGCTGCACCACAGCTCCGGACGCCCCTCCACGAAGGCGATCCGTCGATGCCCCAGGTGGATCAGGTGCTCGGTCGCGCTGAGGCCACCTGCCCAGTTCGTGGCACCGATCGTGGGGGTGGCCAGATCGGGGATGCCCACCGGGTCGACCACCACGGCGGGCACGTGCAGCTCCTGCAGCTCGGCGTTCAACGCAGGATCGAGATCGGTGGTCACAAGGATCGCACCGTCACTGACCCGAGAACGGACGTTGTCGAGCCACTGCCGGGTCGAACTGGGTCTACGGTGTATCGCCGAGACCACCACACCGGTGTTCGACAGGTGCGCGGCGTCCTCGACCCCTCTGAGGATCTCGACCGCCCAAGGGCTGTCCAGATCGTTGAAGACCAGGTCGAGCAGACCGATTCGGTCCCGGGGACGTCTGCCCCTGCGCCGGTACCCATGAGTACGCAGCAACTCCTCGATGCGCTCCCTCGTCGCTGGGGCCACGTCACCGCGACCGTTGAGGACGCGCGAGACGGTCGGTGCGGACACACCCGCCTCCGCAGCGATGACGGAGATGGTCACGTCTCGGGACGGACTGCCGGCCACGGAACCTCCTTCGTATCCACACAGAGTACGAGCTCTGACGACCTTCGACGGAAGACGGGCCTCTGCCTTCCGGACCGGAACTCCCCTCGACTCCACCGGAAAGGGGTCTTGACGCCCTCCCTCACGAGAATCTACTGTCCATTCCCACCATGTTACGGAAGTTTCCGGAATTTTTTCGGAAACCTGAACCGGAGTACCCCGCCATGAAACGTTCGACAATCGCCATCACCGCGGTCGCCGCCGCGGCACTGGCAGTACCCCTGATCACCGTCTCCCATTTTTCCGATGACAAGACCGGCAACACCGAAACGGTCTCCCAGGAAACCGCACAGGAAGACACTCTCCGGGATGCCGCCCCTGAGGGGCTGGCCATCGGAAGCGCGGTCGCCGGAGGCGGACACCACCTCGACGAGGACTACCCGGACCCCTTCACCGGAGACGACCAGTACCGGGAACTGCTCGGCCAGGAATTCAGCTCACTGTCCCCCGAGAACCAGATGAAGTGGGACCACCTGAGACCTTCCCAGGACGAGTACGACTTCGAGGACGCCGACGGGATCGTCGAGTTCGCCCAGGCCAACGGTCAGGACGTTCGCGGCCACACCCTGCTGTGGCACAGCCAAAACCCCGACTGGCTCGAAAACGGCGACTTCTCCGAGGAAGAACTGCGCGACATCCTCCGGGACCACATCGAAACCGTCGTGGGACGCTACGCCGGCCAGATCCAGCAGTGGGACGTGGTCAACGAGATCTACGAGGAGGACGGAAGCCTACGGACCGAGGAAAACATCTGGATCCGTGAACTCGGCGAGGAAATCATCGCCGACGCCTTCCGCTGGGCCCACGAGACCGACCCGACCGCGGAGCTGTACCTCAACGACTACGGCGTCGAGGGCATCAACGACAAGAGCGACGCCTACCACGAACTGGCTCAGGACCTTCTGGCCCAGGACGTGCCCCTGCACGGTTTCTCCGCACAGACGCACCTGAGCATCGAGTACGGCTTCCCGGGCGATCTGCAGGAGAACCTGGCCCGGTTCGAGGCCCTCGGCCTGGGCACCGCACTGACCGAGGTGGACGTGCGGATGGCCCTTCCGGAGGGTTCGGAGCCTTCCGAGGAGCAGTTGGAGCAGCAGTCCGACTACTACGTGCGGACCCTCGAGGCCTGCCTGAACGTCGGCAGCTGCGAGTCGTACACGCTCTGGGGGTTCCCGGACCGCTACTCCTGGGTCCCGGTCACCTTCGAAGGTGAGGGTGGGGCGACCATCATGTGGAACGATTACACACCCAAGCCCGCCTACCACGCCCTCCGGGACACCCTCCTGGAAGCTTCCGAGGGAAGCTGACCGCCCGCTTCCCGAACACGCCCGGCCGAGGAGACCCCGGATTCTCGTTCTCGGCCGGGCGCCACCGTTTCCGTGTACCGCCGAAGCTCAGGCCGCTGTGTGGTAGATGTTCTGGGCACGGTCGAGCCCCTCCTCGAGGAGCGTACGCACCGCATCCGCGGCCCGTTCGACGTTGAGCTCCAACTCGGCCCGCTCGGGACCCGCGAAGTCACGCAGGACGTAACCGGCCGGGTCCATGCGTCCGGGCGGGCGCCCCACCCCGAACCGCACCCGCAGATAGTCCGGCCCGGACAAGGAGGCCGTGAGGGACTTCAGGCCGTTGTGCCCCCCGGAACCACCGCCCCTCTTGAGCTTGAGCGCCCCGAAGTCGATGTCCATCTCGTCGTGCACGACGACGATCCGCGCCGGCGGAACCTTGTAGAACCGCGCCAACCCGGCCACCGGGCCACCGGACAGATTCATGTACGTACGCGGTTTGACCAGTACCGCGGGCACACCACCCAAGCGGGTCTCGACGACCTCCGCATTGGCCCGGTGCACCTTCCAGCGCTCGCTCTCGGCGGCCGCCAGGGCATCCACCACCATGAAACCGGCATTGTGTCGGTTACCGGCGTACTTGGGCCCGGGGTTACCCAGCCCGACGACCAGCCAGCGCTCTGTCATGTCCTGTGTCTTCCCGATCCCCAGCATCTTCAGCAAGCGCACCATGGCATCCGACCCTACGCCCGTAGAGCAACGCGCGATCCCGGTGTCCGGGACCGCGCGTTCGATCGTCGGGCGTGAGCACTGCCTTACTCGGCAGTGGCCTCCTCGCTCTCGACCTCTTCTTCCGCCTCTGTGGGCTCCTCCTCCACACGCGGAGCGGAGACGGTGAGAAGAATGGTTTCCGGGTCGGTGAGCATGGTGTTGCCCTCGGGCAACTTCAGGTCATCGGCGGTCGGGGTGGTGCCGATCTCCAGGCCCTCGATGTCGTACTCGACACTCTGGGGGATACGGGTGGCCTCAGCCTCCACGGACACGGTGACGAGCTCCTGGTTGAGCACGCCGGGAGCCTTGACCTCACCGATCAAGGTCACGGGAATCTCGACCTCGACCTTCTCGCCCTTGGTGACGACCAGCAGATCGACGTGCTCCAAGAAACCCTTGATGGCGTCTCGCTGCACACTCCTGGGCAGCACGAGGTTGTCCTTGTCCAACCCGTCGAGACGGATCAGGACGTTCGGGGTCTTCAGGGCGAGCATGAGCTCGTGGCCCGGCAGGTTCAGGTGACGGGGCTCGGTGCCGTGGCCGTAGAGGACGGCCGGCACCTTGCCCGCGCGGCGAGCGCGACGAGAGGCGCCCTTGCCGAATTCCGTGCGGGGCTCGGCAGCGATACGTACCTCGGACACGACAAAACTCCTCAGGGTTCAACCCCGTAGTACGGGGAACACGACTCCAGTAATACGAACGGTTCCCACTCAGAGCGGGAAAAGCGGCGGGGTCACCCCGGTCGGGGACGCAACCACCCTTGGTTCCAGGCGTGCCCGGCGAGCTGTCACCGGACCGCCGGCCCGGGAACGCTCGTCGCGCACCCCTGTCCGCACCGCCGGACACGACCCCGAGGGGCCCCGCCCGGGCACGGGGACACTCGGTCAAGTCTACTGGCTCTGCCGACGACTCCGTACACGATCCATCGGTGGACCCGCCACGAAGTGGGGACCGTCCGGAAAGGGTGACGGACCCTAGTCGAACAAACTGGTGACGGAGCCGTCGGTGAAGACCTCGTTGACGGCCCGGGCCACGAGCGGCGCGATCGAGAGTTCGGTGAGCTTTTCGAAAGTGCGGTCCTTGTCGAGCGGCAACGTGTTGGTGATGATCACCTCGGAGATCCGCGAGTTCTGCAGACGCTCCACCGCCGGACCGGACAGCACACCGTGGGTGGCGGCGGCGATGACCTTGCTCGCACCCTGCTCGAAGAGGGCCTCGGCCGCCTTCACCAGGGTGCCACCCGTGTCGATCATGTCGTCGACCAACACACAGATCCGACCCTCGACCTCACCGACGACCTCGTGGACCTTCACCTCGTTGGTCACGTCCGGGTCGCGGCGCTTGTGGATGATCGCCAACGGCGCACCGAGGCGATCGGCCCAGCGGTCGGCGGTACGCACCCGCCCGGCGTCCGGCGAGACCACCGTGATCTCGGAGTTCCCCACCTTGCCGGAGACATATTCGGCCAGGATCGGCAGGGCGAAAAGGTGGTCCACCGGACCGTCGAAGAACCCCTGGATCTGGTCGGTGTGCAGATCCACCGCCATCATCCGGTCGGCACCCGCGGTGCGGAACAGGTCCGTCATCAAACGCGCCGAGATGGGTTCACGACCCCGGTGCTTCTTGTCCTGGCGCGCATACCCCAGGAACGGTGTGACCACGGTGATGCGTTTGGCGGAGGCGCGTTTGAGCGCGTCCACCATGATCAGCTGCTCCATGATCGACTCGTTGACGGGGTCGGCGTGGCTCTGGATCACGAACGCGTCGCACCCCCGCACCGACTCCAGGTAACGGACGAAGATCTCGCTGTTGGCGAAGGTGTCGAACCGGGTGGGGACCACCTCGATCCCCAGTTCCTCAGCCACTTCCTCGGCCAGCTTCGGGTGCGTACGCCCCGTGAAAAGCATCAGTTGTTTCTGGCCGGTGGCCTTCATCCCGGTCACAGGTTTCTCCCCACGTCACTACTTTTTCGTGTTGTCGGCCCTGCTCCGCTCCGCTGCTGCGGCGGCCGACGTACCGGGACGCTTACGTTGCGTCCAGCCCTCGACATTACGCTGCCGGTTTCCCTCGGACACTGCCAGGGCACCCGGTGGGACGTCCTCACGAACCACCGTGCCCGCACCGGAGTAGGCGCCGTCGCCGACGGACACCGGGGCGACGATCGTGTTGTCGCTTCCGATGTGAGCATGGTCACCGACCGTGCTCCGGGACTTGTTGACCCCGTCGTAGTTGACGAACACCGAGGAGCAGCCGATGTTGCTGTTCTCACCGATGTCGGCGTCCCCGACGTAGGTCAGGTGCGGAACCTTGGAGTCGGCGCCGATGTTGGCGTTCTTGACCTCCACGAAGGCACCGGCCTTGGCCCGCTCTGCCAGGTGGGTGTCCGGCCGGAGGTAGGTGTAGGGCCCCACCGTGGCGCCCGGACCGATCTCGGCGCGCTCTGCGGTGGTCTCGCGAACCTGCGCTCCGTCGGCCACGACCGTGTCGGTCAGGGTGGCTCCGGGGCCGATGAGGGCGTCCTCACCGATGACGGTGGCGCCCCGCAGGCGGGTGTCGGGCTCGATGAAGGCGTCCACTCCGATGCGCACCTGGACGTCCACCCAGGTCGTGGCGGGGTCCACGACGGTGACACCGGCGAGCATGTGCTCCTGGAGGAGGCGATCGTTGAGGATCCGGCGGGCCTCTGCGAGCTGGACCCGGTTGTTGACCCCTTGGACCTCGCGCCAATCCTCCATGGCCCAGGCCCCGACACGGTGGCCATCGCCGCGCAGGAGTGCGACGGCGTCGGTGATGTATTCCTCACCCTTGGCGTTGTCGCTGGACAGTTTCTCGACGACCCGCGACAGCAGTGCGCCGTCGAAGGCGTACATGCCCGAGTTGATCTCGTCGATCGCATGTTGTTCGGGGTCGGCGTCGGCGTGTTCGACGATCTCGGTGAAGGCCCCGGAGGCGTCTCGTACGATGCGGCCGTATCCGTGGGGGTCGGGCACGCGCGCAGACAGTGCCGTGACGGCGTTTCCCTCGCTCTCGTGGGCGGCGACCAGTTCCGTGAGCGTTCGACCGCGCAGGAGGGGGGTGTCTCCACAGGCCAGGACGACGGTTCCGGTGAGTTCCACGCCCTGGGCGGCAAGGTCCTCGAGTGCCATGCGTACCGCGTGCCCGGTGCCGTTCTGCTCTTCCTGGACAGCGATCCTGGCTTCGGGTGAGACATCCGCCACATGAGCGCCGATTCGCTCTCGTGCATGCCCCACGACCACCACGACATGCTCGGGTTCGGTCGCACGGGACGCCTCGAGGACATGGCCGAGCATGCTTCGACCACCGATCTCATGAAGCATCTTGGGAAGTTTGGACTTCATCCTGGTGCCCTCGCCTGCCGCGAGAACGATGACGGCAGCCGGGCGATTCACGCTCACAGAAGGAAACCCCTCGCGATAGCTGGCAATTGGGAGTTTCGGCTCGCCCTACGCAACGGCGATCGGGCTCCTCGGCTCCCGGACCAGGGCTCGAACCTGGACGATGGGGACCAAAACCCCACATGCTGCCAATTACATCATCCGGGACCGGAACAGGTGTGCCGTCGACACACTCTGCGGTGCAAGACCCAACATAGCCCCTTTGGGTGGGGTCTTGCCAAACCTACGGCGTCGTAGGTTACGGTTACGTAGGAATAGGTTGGGTCGTCGCGAGGGGCGTTTCCACGCTCGTCGAAGTGTCGACCGGACCGCGACAGGCCCGCGATCGAAGGTGTGCGACACGACATGACCGCTGCTCCCGAACTACCGACCACCGAATCTCGACGGCCCATACGCAAACGTGAGCCGATCCCCGAGTACGAGCCGGAACCACGCGGAAAGGTCGAGCGCTACACGGTCTTCGCATTCGTGTTCGTCCCACTGCTGGCGGTCGCCGCCGCGGTCCCCCTGGCC
>DXDP01000245.1 GCA_019115445.1 Candidatus Nocardiopsis merdipullorum | reverse complement strand
CCTCGTCGAGCGTGCTGACCGTGTCGTCCTCGGCGAAGGTTTCGACGTCGCCCTCGCTGCTGTGCAGGGCGGTGTCCGCGGAGCCGATGATTTCCAGGGCGTCTTCCAGTGTGAGCTGGGCGTGGACATCGACACGTTCTCGATCGACGACCAAGCCCAGTTCGATGACAGATACAGCGAGGACGTCGTCTGGGACGGTGCCCACGCGGCCCTCTTCGCCGAATTCGACGCGGGCATCCTCGGCCAGATCGACTTCCACATCGCCGATGCCTCCGTCGGCACCGCCGACCTGGTCCCCGACGACGACGGCGACGAGGGGAATGAAGGCGACGAAGGAGACGAAGGCGGCGAGGGCGACAAGGGCGATGAAGACGGCAAGGGTGATGAGGGCGGCGAAGGCGACAAGGGCGGTGAGGACGGCAAGGACGACGACCTGGCCCGTACCGGCGCCCCGATCGCCGCGCTGATCGGAGCCGGTGCCGCGATCGCCGCAGGTGGCGGTTTTGCCACCTACATGGCACGTCGCAAGAAGAACAAGGCCACCGACGAACTCGCCGACGAGACCGACGAGAGCTGACCGGCAAAAGCTGACCGGCAGGAACCGATCGGCGAAAAAACAGCAACCCCTCGTCCCACCCGGGGGTGGGTGTGGCCACACGGCCACACCCACCCCCGGGTACTTTTCCGACCCGACAGCACACGAAAACCTGTGGAAACTGTCGAGAGGCAGTCCTAACGTGGTCCCATGATCAGACCAAACCCTGGCCTGAGTGTGCCCGGGAGTGCGTCGGCTCCGCGGCGCGTGACCTCCACCGCCCCGGAGGTGCCCGCCCTCCACCTGAGCGGCGTGGTCAAACGATTCGGTACGCTCACCGCAGTCGACGGCCTCCACCTCGAGGTTCCCCAAGGCATCGTTCTCGGCCTCCTGGGACCCAACGGAGCCGGCAAATCCACCACCATGCGGATGCTCACCGCACAGTCCCTGGCCACCGAGGGCCACATCAGCATCCTCGGGCACACCGTCCCCGACGAATCCAAATGGGCCCGCGCCCGGATGGGTGTCGTACCCCAACACGACAACCTCGACGAGGAACTCACCGTCGAACAGAACCTACGGATGTTCTCCTACCTGTACCGAGTGCCCCGCCGGCAACGCAGGGACGCGATCGCCCGCGCCATGCGCCTGGCCCAACTCGAGGACCGTGGGGACACCATCGTCGACGACCTGTCCGGCGGGATGCGTCGCCGTCTCCTCATCGTCCGGGCCCTGCTCCACCGGCCCGAACTCGTACTCATGGACGAACCCACCGTCGGCCTGGACCCCCAGGTACGCCAAGACCTGTGGAGCCTCATCGACGCCCTGCGCGCCGAAGGGGTCACCGTGGTGATGTCCACCCACTACATCGAGGAGGCCGAACGCCTCTCCGACGAGGTCGCGCTCATGTCGGCCGGACGCATCGTCGAACGCGGCACCCCCACCGACCTGGTCGCCAAATACGCCGGAGCCACCGTCGAGGAATACCTCCCCGACGGGGACGGGGCCGACGCACTCCAACAACTCCTCCACCACCACGGGTTCACCACCCGACGTACCGGCACCACCGTGTCCGCCCTGCGCGCCGAGGAGATACCCGACTCGCTGCGGGACCGTCTGGGCACGCCCCAACGCCGGGACAGCAATCTGGAGGACGTGTTCGTCGCCCTGACGGGGGAGAATGTCGAATGAGCCTGCAACAAGCACGAGAGGACGCCCGACCCGAGGTCCACGTGCGTCCCGGCCGTTTCGAATTCGACGCCGTGCGCGGTGTCGTGGCCCGCGAATGGATCCTCTACGGCCAGTCCTGGCGTGCCACCACCTTCGCCGCGGTCGTGGAACCCACGATCTACCTGCTGGCCTTCGGTTTCGGCATGGGAGCCCTCATCGGCACCCTCGCCGGGTACAGCTACATCGACTTCCTCGGCACCGGCATCGTCGCCGTTTCGGTCATGTTCCAGTCGATGATGCCCGCTGTCATCAACACCTTCATCAAACGCCGCTACCTGCGCACCTATCAGGCCGTACTGGCTGCCCCCGTGGACGTGCGCGAGGTGGTCACCGGTGAGGCCCTGTGGTTGGCGATACGGGCGGGTGTGTACGGATGTGTGCCACTGCTCGTCGCGATCGGGTTCGGGCTCCGACCCGGACCGGGCATGCTCCTGGTCCCGCTCATCGCCTTCACCGCCGGGTTCGCCTTCGCGCTCTTCGGGATCTGGATCTCGTCGGTGATCCGCTCGGTCCGTTCCATGGACTATGTGTTCAGCGGCCTGTTCACACCGCTGTTCCTGCTGGCGGGCACGTTCTTCCCGGTCACCGAACTGCCCACCTGGGTGCAGACCCTGTCCGTCCTCAACCCGCTCCACCACGCCGTCGAACTCATCCGGGGGGTGGTCTTCGGCGGCCTGACCCTGGGTGACACCACGTTGCACATCGCGATCCTGTTCGCGTTCATCGTGCTCATGTGGTCCCTGGCCTGCTTCCAGATGCGCCGCCGTGTCGTGAGCTGAGACCAAGGGCCAACAAGTGGCGGGCTCCGGCAACACACCGTCGCCGAAGCCCGCCACCTGGAGAAGGAAGGAATCACTCCCCGCCGCTGGGTGCCCAGCGCAGCTCTCCGGTGATGCGTCCACCCTCCTCGGTCACGCTCACCGCCACACCGAACGCCCCCCACTGTTCGGGCACGTCCACGTCCATGTCCTGCTCCAGGATCTGGCGCAGGTCCACGTAGCCGGCCACGAACGAGTCGTCCATCTCCTGCATGGTCTGCTGGAACACAGGGTCATCACCCAGGACACCCGTGGGCGCTGAACCACGCGTGACGACCACGTCGTCACCGTCACTGTTGACCCCGGGCGGCTGGGTGAACGGGTCACCGACCAGCTCCGACACGAAATCGTTCAGGACCTCCTCGTCGCCACCGACGGCCCGGTACTCGAAAGGCACCTCCGAGGTGCCCTGGAAGAAATCTTCCCCGTCCATGCCGGTGATGCCGTAGGCAGTGGTGGAACCCAACAACGCACCGAACCCTTCGGGAAGGTGCGCACCGATCGAGTTCAGATCACTTTCCATCATCTGGAAGTCACGGTCGTCCAGGACGAAGTCGAGAGAACCGTTGTCGTAGGCCTCGCTCAGGGCCGTGTCCATACCACTGGCCCCGATCGCGGCGACCGAACTCTCCGGAAGCTGCCCGATCGCGTCGACGGCCTCGTTGGAGGTGTTGGACAGCCAGGACATGTCCTCACCGTCCACGTGGAGCTCGAGCAGGTCGCTGCGCACCTCCAGGTAGTCACCGTCCACGCGCAGGGAAGCCGTCAGCCGACCTTCCAGGTCGACCGGTTCGGCGCCCACGTCCGTCTGAAAGTCCTGAGCGAGCTCCTCGACCTCCAGGGCAGCACCGTAATCCGTCCAGGTCGAGGCAAGACTTCCACTCGGGAGACTGTTCATGTCGGCGGAGAAGGTCTCGGCGTCCTCCAGGGTGCCGTGCTCGTCGACCTGGTCATGCAGGTCCGACAACGCAGCACCGGTGTAGGAGATGAGCACAAAACCGGGGACGACCTCGTAGTCCATCTCTTGGTCGGTGGACAGGGAGTCGAACTCCTCCTCGGCCAACCGCTCGTTCTCCACCGCGAGCGCCACCGCACCGGCGACCCCGGTGTCCTCGGAGGCGTTGGTGTTGTCGGTCGGCCAGAGGGCCCCACCCACACGGTCACCGATCCACTCCTCCACCGAGCTTTTTCGGGTGTCCGGGTAGATCTCGGTGAACACGTCCGCGAAGAGCTCGTTCATCTCACCGTCGGTGTCGTCCATCTCATCGGTGATCTCGTCCGGGAGTTGATCGAGGAAACTCAAGAGCTCGATCGCCTGGTTTCCGTCGATGGACAGGTCCACCTTGCCGAACGCCACCGAGTTTCCCGGAAGGACCGTTTCGGGTTGGGGTCCACCGAAATTCACCAGGGAGATGGAGGCCCACACGGTACCGGCCATCACCGCAACGGCTGTGGCCGCCGCCACCGGGATCAGCCACCGGTTACGACCGGACCCCCGACCACCACCGCCGGGTGGCACGTGGCCACCGGGGTGGCCGGTGGGGGTTCCGGGGCCCCACGCGGGCTGCGGGGTGGGAAAGCCCTGCCCAGGCTGCAGCTGCTGCCACGGAGGCTGCTGGGGCTGCTGAGAGGGATTGGGGTAAGACATCGGACCTCCGGCAAGGGGCTTTCCTGTGCGCGTGTGCGCTCCTGGTCAAGGGGTGGGATGCAAGGGGGCCCCGTACTGGTTCGCGAACACGTCCGGTTCGTGGGTGGTGGGGAATGGATCAGGGGCGATGCGAGGTGGTGGTGTGGGTTCTCTCGCGGGGGAGACCAAGAACCCCGGACCCAACCCCGGGGCAGGGGTGAAGGTCCGGCCCCGGGTGGTCTTGCCGGCGTGGGCAGGACCACCGCGAGCGGAACGGGTCGGTGAACCCGCCGGTCACCACATCAGGCAGTACCGGGGGCCGAGGTCAGGTCCACACCGCTGTAGGAAGAAAGTTTACTCATGCGGTGCTCACTGAGCACCTGACGGACGGTACCGCTACGGCCGCGCATGACCAGGGAATCGGTGACCACGTGCGCCGACTCGTAACGCACCCCGCCGACCAACTCACCGTCGGTGATACCGGTCGCTGCGAAGAACACGTCGTCGGCGGAGACCAGGTCGTCGGTGTGCAGGACACGGTCCAGATCGTGGCCGGCCTCGATCGCGTGCTGTCGCTCGGCCTCGTCCTTGGGCCACAACCTGCCCTGGATGGCACCGTCCAGACACTTCATCGCACACGCGGTGATGATGCCCTCGGGGGTACCGCCGATCCCCAACAGCAGATCCACACCGGTTCCCGCACGCGCCGACATGATGGCACCGGCCACATCACCGTCCTGGATGAACTTGATCCGGGCCCCCGCCGCACGTACCTCGTGCACGATCTGTTCGTGCCGCGGCCGGTCCAGGATGACCACCGTCACGTCCTGGGGGGATTTGCCCTTGGCGCGGGCGACCGCGCGCACGTTGTCGCCCACCGGTGCGGAGATGTCCACCACGTCGGCGGCCTCGGGCCCCACCGCGAGCTTTTCCATGTAGAACACCGCCGAGGGGTCGAACATGGTGTTGCGGGGACTCATCGCGATCACCGAGATCGCGTTCGGCATACCCATCGCGGTCAAAGTGGTGCCGTCGATCGGGTCGACCGCCACGTCCCACTGGTGACCACCACCGTCACCGACGTTCTCGCCGTTGTACAGCATGGGCGCGTCGTCCTTCTCGCCCTCACCGATGACCACGGTGCCGTTCATCGACACGGTGCTGATCATGTGCCGCATCCCGCGTACGGCGGCACCGTCCGCACCGTTCTTGTCGCCCTTGCCCACCCAGCGGGCCGCCGCCAGTGAGGCCGTCTCCGTGACACGGACCAGTTCCAGCGCGAGGTTGCGGTCGGGCTCGGTGGGGCTGCTGGTCTGCGACATGGACACGAGGCCTTTCCTCAGGAAGAAGCAGGGCGAAATTCAGTACACAGGGTAGTCGCCGGGACGACGACACGTGGTCCCGGGTCGTCTCGTGTTGTGGAAGGAAGACACAAACCGGAGAGGGTTTCGGAGAAGAGGGCTTAGGGTTGTGCGGGGCCCGAAGTGGAATGAGGCGAAACAATGGGGACGACGGACAAGTCCGCCCGGACTTCCTCCCGAGGCGCGGCCACGAGGAATTCGCTGCTGAAAGCCGCTGCCCGGGTTTTTCGGACCGTGGGTTTTGCCAAGGCCGGTGTGAGCGAGGTCGTGTCCGTCGCCGGTGCCAGCGTAGGCAGTCTCTACCACCATTTCAGCGGCAAGGCGGACCTGTACCGGGCCTTGCACGAGGAATTCCAGCGGCGCCAGCAAGAACGCACCCATCAAGCGGTCGTCGAGGCACGCTCTTGTGGTGAGAGCGACCCCACACGGCTGATGAACATCGCCGCGCACGCCTACCTTCTCGGCTGTATCGAGGAGAGGGAGACCGCCCGGTTGTTCTTCTCCGGTGACGGGCCGCCCGGTTTCGATCAGCAGCTTCGGGAACGTCTGACCAAGTGGACCAACCGCAACGTGGCACTGTTTCGCAAGGCCGACGAGCCCGTGGACGAAGCCTTGCTCATCGTGGTCAGCGGGGCGATGTTCCTGGCCGTGGCGGAGGTGGTGCGCCGTGACGACGCCGACGCCCGCAGGCTCGCCGACGACATCGCCGCGCTGCTCAGCCGGTTCGAACCGCCACGCGAGACCGACTGAGCCCGGTTCCGACGCCAACCACCCCCACCGGAGACGGTCACCGCTTCCGCGTTCTTGCCCCGTGTGCCGTCTCCTTCCACCCGTTGCGGCGGGCCAGGGAGTAAAGGTCCGCCCACTGTCGTGCGGAAAGGTCCTTGGGCAAGGTGGTGGGGCCGACGCGTTCCCGGGCCGACCAGGACTGTACGGCCTTTCGGGCCCGCGGCCCGACGACCGGGGCGAGGATCGCCGGGAGTCCCCTCCCCCTGCTGGTGAAGACGGTGTGGACGAACTCCCGGTACGTTCGGCGCTCCTTCGGTTCCAGGAGGGGTTCGGACCGCCGCGACATTCGCAGCAGCCCCGCGTCCACGCTCGGGGCCGGGGTGAACGCCGCCGACGGGACCCGGGCCTCGACGGCGAAATCCACCCAGGGCCACCATTGCGCTGTCATCATGCTCGCCCCACCGACCCCGGCGCGGCGCCGGGCCACTTCCCACTGCACCAGGAGTAGCGCGTCGGTCCAGCCGGGGGCGTG
The DNA here is from genome assembly GCA_019115445.1 of Candidatus Nocardiopsis merdipullorum. Taxonomy (GTDB): domain Bacteria; phylum Actinomycetota; class Actinomycetes; order Streptosporangiales; family Streptosporangiaceae; genus Nocardiopsis; species Nocardiopsis merdipullorum. The sequence continues at coordinate 448 of DXDP01000245.1, read as the reverse complement.
GAGCACCTTGCGCATCATCGCCGTGGTCAGGTGGAAGGGCAGGTTCCCCACCAGGACGTGTGGTTCACCGGGCAGCCGCCACCGGAGGAAGTCTCCGTGGACGAGGTGTACGTGCGAGGCCACGCGCGGTCGTAGTCGACGTATCTGCTTGGTGTCGATCTCGACCGCAGTCAGTGGGCGCCGTAGGTCTTGCAGGCCGAAGGTCAGGGCCCCACCACCGGGGCCGATCTCGATGATCGGGCCTTGTGTCCTTGAGACCAGGTCGATGACGAGCCCGATGGTCGTGTGGTCGTTGAGAAAATTCTGGCCGTGCTCGTGACGGCCGCCCCCGTAGGTGGGCATGGAAGGACGCTCCGCGAAATTCTGGATCGTCCGGGCAGGAGGAAACACCGCCCGGCTGGACTCGCTGAGCGGCGGAACACCGAAAGAAGGGGCGGCCGCCGCTAGA
>DXDP01000244.1 GCA_019115445.1 Candidatus Nocardiopsis merdipullorum | reverse complement strand
GCCTGCCCCGCGGGACGACGGAGGAACATCACCAGGTGTCGGGCGATGAGGAGTGCCGTTTCATGACCCAGGTCATCCTCGACCAGGGCCAGTGCGAGGTCGATGCCCGCTGTGACCCCCGCGGAGGTGGTGACGGGGCCGTCGCGCACGAAAATGGGTTCGGGGTCAACGGTGACCTCGGGAAAACGACGTGCCAGGGTTTCGCAGTGCCGCCAATGGGTGGTCGCGCGCCGCCCGTCGAGGAGACCCGCCTCGGCGAGGACGAACGCGCCGGTGCATACCGAGGTGACACGTCGGATGTGGGATGCGCGCTCGGCCACCCAGGACACCAGCTCCGGTTCGGGGACACGGGTGCCCGGACCGCCGGGGACGACGAGGGTGTCCACAGTTCCGACCTCGTCGAGACGAGTGTGGGGAAGCAAGGTCAGACCACTGTCCGTGCGCACCGGTTCGGCGTTCTTCGACGCGGTGACCAGGCGCGGGGCCCGGTCGGTGTCGGCCAGTGCCCGGGCAACGCCGTGGAAGACCTCCATCGGGCCGGTGACGTCGAGGCTCTGCACCCGGTCGAAGAGCGGGAAGAGCACGGTGGGTCGGGTCATGGTGTCAATGGTGCTTCAGGGGTCCGCGTGGCACAATGACGAGGTTCCCACCTTTCCTGCCATACCAGACCGGGTGCCGTCACTCCCCGGTGAAGGTGGGCGCGGTGCGGTCCAGGGAGGCGATGACGCCCACCTCGCTGTCCTTGGTGGCCAGCAGACGGGTCTGTTCGACGATCTCGCGGTCCAGTGCGGCGGGTAGTTCGGCCAGCAGGTCTGCGCGCAGGGTGGCCTTCATCGAACGCACCGCGAGCGGGGCGGAGACGGCGATACGGTGGGCGTACTCCAAGGCTTTGTCACGTACGGCGTCGTCCTCGACAAGGTGGTCGGCCAAGCCGATGGTGTGCGCTTCCTCGCCAGGGACACGGCGGGCGGTGTAGAGCATGTCGGCGGCCTTCTGTGCACCCACGATACGGGGCAGGGAGGCGCTCAACCCGAACCCCTGGTGCAAACCCAGCAGTCCGAAGTTGGCGTGGAAACGGGTGGCGGGTGAAGCCACCCGGAAGTCCGCCGCGCAGGCCAGACCCAACCCACCGCCCACCGCGGCGCCCTGGACGGCGGCGACCACCGGAACGGGCAGCGAGTACAGGCGCAGCCCCTGACCGTAGATGGCACTGAGCGTGTGTACCGGGCCCGCACCGAGCCCATCGCCGGCGAAGTCCACGCCGGCGCAGAAGTTCTTGCCCTCCGAGCACAGCACCAGAGCACGGCACCCCTCGGCCACGAGTGTTTCCGCGGTGTCGGCGAGCTCGGTGAGTACGTCCAGGGAGAAGTGGTTGTGGGGTGGGCGATGAACTTCCAGGACACCGACGTGACCGTCGACGTGTGCGGACAACTCCTTGTCCATGGGGAGGCCTTCCCTTCGGGCCGAGGTTTGCGTGGGAGGAACGGCGATGAGGTTACCGCCGGGTTCGGCCCCCTGACTCATCGGGATGCCTGATCACAGGCGTGGCACACCCCCTGACCACGGCACGAATGGCTAGCGTGACGGTCATGAGCAACGAGATCGACACGACCGTGCCGCCCAGTGGGGACGGCTGCCAGGAGTGCCTTGCCGGGGACGGCTGGTGGGTGCATCTACGTCGTTGCGCCGCTTGTGGACACGTGGGTTGCTGTGACAGCTCACCCGCCCGGCACGGCACCCGCCACTTCCAGGAGACCGGGCACCCGATCATCCAGAGTTTCGAACCGGGTGAGGGGTGGTTCTACGACTTCAGGACCGGCAAGGTGCAAAAGTATGGTCCCGAGCTGACCGCGCCGACCGCACACCCCGAGGAGCAGTCGGCTCCCGGACCCGCCGACCGTGTCCCGGCCAACTGGAGAGAACTCGTTCACCGCTGACGTGCCGTCTCGGCGTAGGAACGGTCCCTGTCAGGGGCTCGACGTCGTGTGCGACGATGCAAACGATGACTTCTCTGACACATCGTCTCGTCCTGTGGGACGTCGACCGCACCCTGCTCTCCATCGGCCCGGTGAGTCAGGAGATCTACTCCCTGGCCTTCGAACAGGTCGTGGGGTTCCCGCCACGTGCCATCGCGCCCATGGCCGGGCGTACCGAGCGGGCCATCATCACCAAGACCCTGGCCCTGAACGACCAACCACACGACGAGAACGTCTTCGGGGTCTTCTACGACGCGTTGGGGGACGCAGCGCTGCAGCTCAAGGATCGCATGGTCTCCCAGGGACAGGCCCTTCCCGGCAGTGCGGAAGCGATCGCACTGATCGGGGAAGCCGGCGGAACCCAAAGCCTGGTCACCGGTAACATCCGGCCCATCGCCCTGGCCAAACTGCAGGCATTCGGTCTGGAGGACGGCCTGATGTTGGACACCGGGGGCTACGGCGACCACAGCAGTGACCGCTCCGAACTGGTCGAGTTCGCCATCGCACGGACAGGGGCCGGGGTCGGTCTCCCCTTCACCCCCTCGGACACCGTGATCATCGGAGACACACCGCACGACGTGGAAGGCGCACACCGTGCGGGGGCCACGGCCATCGGGGTCGCGACCGGGGCCAGTACCCGCTCCGAGCTGTTGGCGGCCGGGGCGGAGCACGCACTGGAGGACCTGGGTGATGGACCGGGGCTGGTGGAACTGGTCCGTGACCTCACCTCCGGTTCACCGGGAAAGAGTCGTTGAACGGTGCGGGTCGGTGGGCGAACAGGTGCGGTGAGCTTCTGAGAACGGCCCATGGAACATCTCCGGTTCGGCTAACGTCCAGGCATGGGCTCCGACTCCCCTTGTCCGACGACCACACCGGTGTTGATCCTCCTACGGGGAAATTCCGGTTCAGGAAAGAGCACGGTGGCCGCGGCGCTGCGTCAGGCGTACGGGCGTGGACTGGCCATCATCGGCCAGGACGTGGTGCGCCGAGAGATCCTGAGGGAGAGGGACCTACCGGGGGCGGCCAACATCACCATGATCGACCTCATGGCCCGTCATGCTCTGGCTCATGGGTTCCACGTCGTGGTGGAAGGCATCATGTACGCCGAACGCTACGGGGACATGCTGTCCGCGCTGGTACGGGACCACCGTGGGGCCTCACACGCCTACTACTTCGATCTTCCCTTCGAGGAAACTGTGCGCAGACACGCCGGTAAACCGATCGCCCACGAGATCGGTGAGGCCGAACTACGCGCGTGGTGGCGTCCGTGTGACCTGTTGTCGAACGTGGTGGAGCAGATCATCGACGAGTCCTCCTCACTGGAATCGACCGTGGAACGTGTCCTTCAGGACACGTCGCTGCTCACCATGGCCACCGGGCGCCCCGGACACCGAACCCCCTGAGCTCTTCCTCGCGTACCGCCGAGGGAGCAGCGGCTCAGATCCCACGCCCCCGTGGGTATCCGAGACGGGAAGAGATTTCCCTTGCCGCCTCACAGACCACGGGAACCAAGGCGCGCATACGCTCCCTCGGCATGTACGGGCGCGTGGCCGCGATACTGAGGGCGGCCACCACCGAGAAACTTCCATCTCTGATGGGTGCGGCCACGCAGCGTATCCCGGGTTCGTTCTCCTCCATGTCCATGGTGGCCCCCATCCGCTCGTACTTTCGCATGGAGTCCATGAACCTCAGTCGTTCCTCGGCACCTTCTTCTTTTCGGCTCTCCGAGTCGAAGATTTCCTGCCATACTTCTTCTTCCTCGTCCAGCAGTAGTGCCTTGCCGATCCCCGTACGGGTGAGTGGCATTCGGTAACCGATACGGGAGCGCATCTCGGCCCCTCGCAGGCTGGGTATTTTGTCGATGTAGAGAACATCCTGGTCGTCTCGGATCGCCAAGTGAACGGTGTCCTTGTATTTCTCCGACAAACGCTCCAGGACGGTCCGAGAAACGAAGGGGACCGGGTTCTGCTGGAGGGCGAGAAAACCGTATTCGATCAAGGTCGGACCGAGAGAATACGTATTTTCCCCACCCTTGCGCAGGTATCCCTCGGCGGTCAGCAGCTGCAACAGCCGATGGGTCGTGCTCCTGCTCACCCCCGTCACCTCCACGATCTTCTTCAGATCCGTGGCCCCTTCGGCGACTGCGGTGATCACCCGCAAGCCTCTGTGGAGCGTCTGGGTACCTGGCGGTGCAGGGCTCTGGGAGTGCATGGGAGTCAGATTAGGCAACGCCCGTGCTTCGGCGAGACCACCGGGACACACCCCACACAGGTGTCCCTATATTTGGGATGGCATTCGACAAGTTGGGACGTCGACCGTTTACCTGTCAGCAAGCACATGGCAGTGGATCACCTCGTGGAGTCGACGGAACGGATCAGATGGACGCCTGCTCGACGGCCGAACTCGTGGCACTGGACTGGGGAACCAGCAGCTGTCGCGCCTACCTCATGCGGAGGGACGGGCGACTCCTCCAGCAGAGGGCGAACTCGTCCGGCATCATGCACGTCACCGAAACCGCCCGCAGGGAAGGGCGGTCACGAGCGGAAGCCTTCGATCAGGCACTGAGGCAGCTGTGCTCGGAATGGTTCACCCGGGCCACGCACCCGCTGCCCATCATCGCCGGTGGCATGATCGGAAGCGACCAGGGTTGGGAGAGCGCCCCCTACGTCGATCTTCCGATCGACCCGCTGCGGGTCCCTCTGCCCCTGCATCCGGTCCCTTCGTCCTTGGGCACCGTGCACATCGTTCCCGGCCTGGCCGTCGGGGGTCCCCTGCCCGGGGTCATGCGGGGCGAGGAGACACAAATCACCGGTGCCCTGTTGGCGGAGCAGGACGACAACCACCCCGCGCAAGAGCGGGTCATGGTTCTTCCCGGAACCCATTCCAAGTGGGTGTACATCCGTGAAGGGGTCATCACCGATTTCTCCACACATATGAGTGGGGAGTTCTTCGCTCTTGCGATGCAAGAGAGTATTCTCGCACGCTTGCACCAACCATCCCGGGAAATCGACTGGGACTCCTATCACCGGGGTGTGGACATCGCGATGGGGGAAAGTGGTCGGCTGGGGCTGCTCGGCATCCTCTTCTCGGCCCGCTCCTTGGTTCTGACCGGTGAACTCGAAAAGACAGGGATCGGCGATTACGTCTCCGGTCTCGTCATCGGCAGCGAGGTGAACCAGATGGTCGAGCATTGGTTGCCCCGTGGGGTGCACCACGTCGACCTGCTCGGAGACAGCTCTCTGTGTTCCCGGTACACGCAGGCTCTGAACCGGCTCGACATAGCTGTGACCGTCGCCGATCCCCACGTCACTCCACGTGCACTGGCGTATCTGGCCGACCGTGCCGAGTTGTTCACAGCCCCGACTCCCAGTCAGGAGCCTTGATGAATCAGTACCGTGATCCCAGCGGCCTCATCGCCATCTTGAGAGGCCTCACACCTCAGGACGCAGTCCAGGTGGGGGAAGTTCTGTGCGAGGCCGGTTTCGAGGCGCTCGAGGTCCCTCTCAACTCCCCGGACCCTTTGGAGTCGATCGGTCTTCTTCGCAAGGCTCTGCCCGACGATGTCAGAGTGGGTGCGGGTACGGTGCTCACCACCCCACAGGTACGCGCCGTCCACAAGGCCGGCGCCCAGTTGGTGGTTTCCCCGAACACCGATCCGCGGGTCATCGAGGAGACCGTGGCTCTCGGGCTGGATTCTTGTCCCGGCGTGGCCACGGTGTCCGAGGCTTTCACCGCCGTCCAGGCAGGTTCCCGAACACTCAAGGTTTTTCCCGCGAATCAGGTCGGTGAAGAGGCGATGGGTGCTTGGCGCACGGTCCTGCCCGAGGACGTCGAACTGATCCCTGTTGGCGGTGTGCACGCGGCGAGCCTGCACTCGTGGGTGCAGAAAGGTGCCACCGGTTTCGGTATCGGGTCGGCTCTGTACCGGCCCGAAGTCGACGTCGAGCACATGCGGCGGACGGCACAAGGACTCGTGGCCGCTTGGAAGCAGGCCGCGGAGCATCTGCGTCCACTACCCGCCTGAGGGTTCCTCGGCGGTGCGATCACCTTCGACGTCTTCTCCGCGCGCCGGGAAGGGGGGACGTCCACCTCTTGCGTGGGGCAGAGGTGAACGGAACCCTTACGTGCGCGGCCCCTGTGGTGGGTGAGACACAGAGGCTGGATGTTGTCGACAGCGCCACCAGCGCCACCAATTCCACCGGTGCCACCGGAAAGCGGTGCCAGTGGCTCCGGCAACACCGTCGGCACAGGCAAGCCCTGGTCAGCTCCCCTGTACGATCCGTTCGGCGTGCTCCTTGCTCGGCTGGATCTCCCCCGACAGGATCTGTTCGGCGTAGTGACACGCCACCCGATGGGTACTGCCCTCGGCTGCACCGTTCAGGGGACGCAGTTCCGGGCGTTCGGTGTCGCAGAGTTCCTCCTGCCGCCACGGGCAGCGGGTGTGGAAACGGCAGCCCGTGGGCGGGTTCGCCGGAGAAGGCAGGTCACCGGCGAGGAGGATCCGCTCGCGGGTGTCCTCCACCTCCGGGTCCGGGACCGGGACCGCCGACATGAGCGAGCGTGTGTACGGGTGCAGCGGCCTCTCGTACAGATCGTCGCTGGAAGCTTCCTCCACGAGCGAGCCGAGGTACATCACACCGACCACGTCACTGACGTGGCGGACCACCGCGAGGTCGTGCGCGATGACCAGGTAGGTCAGCCCCAGTTCCTCCTGCAGCTCCTCCAGCAGGTTGAGCACCTGCGCCTGGATGGACACGTCCAGGGCCGACACCGGTTCGTCGCAGATGATCAGTTCGGGTTCCAGCACCAGAGCGCGGGCGATACCGATCCGCTGCCGTTGACCACCGGAGAACTCGTGTGGGTAGCGTTTGAGCACCTTGGCCGACAGTCCCACGCGCTCCAGGGCGTCCACCACGCGGCGCCGCTGGTCCTCGGTGACCCGGGCCCGGTACTCGGCACGTCCGAGCTGTGCGGCCTCCTCCGGTGTGGGACCGCCGATCTTGTGGGTCTGAAGACCTTCCAGGAGGATCGACCCGATGTTCTGGCGTGGGTTGAGGCTGCCGAGCGGGTCCTGGAAGACCATCTGGAGGTTCTTGCGTTCCTTGCGCATCGTCTCCGGGTCCAGGCCCGCCAGGTCGCGGCCATCGAACCAGACCTCACCGTCGGTGATGTCGTTCAGACGCAGAACCCCCCGGCCCAGTGTGGTCTTGCCACAACCGGACTCACCGACCAGCCCGTAGGTCTGGCCTCGTTCGATCCGTAGGCTGACTCCGTCGACCGCGCGCACGTGTCCGATGGTGCGGTCCACGAGTACACCCCGTTTGATCGGGAAGTGGACCTTGAGGTCCTTGATGTCCAGCAGGCTCATCCCGCCTCCTCGTCGTCACCCACCACGGCGGTGCTGTCCAGTACTGTCCGGTCCACCACGTCCGCGTGCCGGATGGGGTTCACGCAGCGGTGGATGTGTGTCGGGTCGCCGTTGCGGTCGACCAGCGGTGGCGGTCCCTGCAGGCACTCCATGGTGTAGTGGTCACAGCGGGGTGCAAAGGCGCACCCGTCCTCCCAGGCGATGTTGTCGTTGATCGACCCACGGACCGGGGTGAGGGGCTCACCGCGTGGGGCGTCCAGCCGGGGGATGGAGCCCAGCAGGCCGACGGTGTAGGGGTGCGTGGGTTCGGCGAACAGGGGTGTGCGTGGTGCGGTCTCCACGGCTCGTCCCGCGTACAGGACGTTGATGTCGTCGCACAGTCCCGCGACCACCCCCAGGTCGTGCGTGATCATGAGCAGGGCGGTGCCCTCCTCGGTGACCAGGTCCTTGAGCAGTTCCAGGATTTGTGCCTGGATGGTCACGTCCAGGGCTGTGGTGGGTTCGTCGGCGATCATCAGTCGTGGCCGGCAGGCCACGGCCATCGCGATGAGCGCGCGTTGACGCATCCCGCCAGAGAGTTGGTGGGGATATTCGCGCAGACGCCGGGTCGGGTCGGGGATCCCCACCCGGTACAGCAGGTCGGCGGCTTCCTTGCGGGCGGCCTCACCGCGCATGCCTCGGTGCCGCTCGAGGATCTCGGTGACCTGGCGGCCGATGGGTACGACGGGGTTGAGCGAGCTGAGCGGGTCCTGGAAGATCATCGCCAGTTGGGACCCGCGCAGGTCCCGCATACGGCGTCGGGAGGTCTGGAGCAGGTCCTCCTGACCGTTCGGCAGGCGCATGAGGGCGCTGCCTCCCACGGTGACCCCGTGTTCGGGAAGCAGTCCCATCAGGGCCAGGGAAGTGACGCTCTTTCCACAACCGGACTCGCCGACCAGGCCCGTGACACGTCCCTCCTCCAGGGAGAAGGAGACCCCGTCGACGGCCCGCACATCACCGGCCTCGCGCCCGTGGAACACCACGGACAGTTCGTTCACCGCCAACAGCGGCGCGCTGGAACTCATGGTCACTTCCTCAACTTCGGGTCGAGCGCTTCACGCAGCGACTCACCCAGCAGGGTGAAGCCGAGTGCGGTGATGATGATGCCGAGGGCCGGGTAGACGGCCAGGGAGGGAGCGCTGGACAGAAATCGTTGTGCTTCGGCGAGCATCGTGCCCCATTCCGGGAAGGACGCGTCCGGGTTTCCGAGGCCGAGGTAGGACAGGGCGGCCGCGTCGATGATGGCGGTGGCCAGGGTGAGCGTGGATTGCACGATCACCGGTCCCATGGAGTTGGGCAGGATGTGGGTGAGGGCGATCTTGCGTTTGCGTACACCCAGTGCTTCGGCGGCCAGGACGTATTCGCGGGTGCCCTGGGAGAGCATGGCACCACGCAGCAGGCGGGCGAAGATCGGGATCTGTGCGATACCGACCGCGAGCATGACCGTGGTGAGGCTGGGGCCGATGAGCGCGGCGACGGTGACGGCGAGCAGCAGAGCGGGCAGAGCCAGCATCATGTCGATGAGGCGCATGACCACGTTGTCGACCTGGCGTCCCCAACGTCCGCCGAGGACGGAGCAGGCCCCGGCCAGGCCGCCGAGCAGGGCCCCGAACAGGAAGCCGACGAAGGTGGCGACCACACCGACCATGAGGGTCTGGCGGGCACCGATGATGATGCGGGAGAACATGTCTCGACCGAGGTGGTCGAGACCGAGGAGGTTCTCCGCGCGTGGGCCGACGAACTCGTTGCGGTTGGGGAAGACTTCATTGCCCCAGGCCTGGGAGGTCGGACTGTAGGGCGCGATCAGTGGGGAGCAGAGCGCGATGATCACGAACGCGAGGACGATCACCGCGCCGGTGATGGCCATGGGGCTGTGGCGCATCCGGTGGAAGGCTTCTCGCCAGATGCCGCTGCCGTGAGTGTCGTCGGCCCGGTCACCCATGAGTTCGGCGAGCCGGTCGACCTTGGCAGCTTTCCTCTTGTGCAGGGGAACGTCCCGTGGCTGTTGTTCCTCCGGTGTTTGCGTGGTTTCGGAGGGGTTGTGGGAGCTTGGTGTCGTAGGCATCACTGGGCCCGCACTCTCGGGTCGAGGAGGCTGTACGAGATGTCGACCAGGAGGTTGATGAACACGTACATGGTGGCGATGAGCAGGATGAAGCCGGTCAGGACCGGGTAATCACGTTCCTGCGTGGCCTCGTAGATGAACGAGCCGATCCCCGGGAAGGCGAAGACGCTCTCGGTGAGTACTGCGCCGGCGAACAGGCTTCCGGTGAGCAGTCCCACGGCGGTGACCACGGGCAGGAGGGCGTTGCGCAGCACGTGGCGGGTGCGCACGGTGGTGCGGTGCAGTCCCTTGGCGTTTGCGGTGCGGACGTAGTCCTCCCCCATGACTTCCAGGACTCCGGCCCTGGTCATGCGTGTGATGACGGCGAGGGGGATGGAGGCCAGCGCCAGTCCGGGAAGGGCAAGGTGTGTCAGGGCGTCCCAGACCACGTCCCATTCCCTGGTCATCATCCCGTCGAGGACGACGAACCCGGTGATGTCCGTCCTGCTGATGCCCGGTGACAGGCGGAAGGCGGAGGGGAACAGGCCGAGTTGTTCGGCGAAGACCACCTTGAGGATGAACGCCAGGAAGAACACCGGTGTGCAGATTCCGAGGAGGGAACCACCGACGGCGGTGAAGTCCAGGACGCTGCCGCGTTTGCGGGCCGCCAGGTAGCCGAGGGGCAGGCCGACCGTGACGGCGATGATCATCGCGGTCACGGCGAGTTCGAACGTGGCGGGGAACTTGAGGAAGAACTCGTCCAGGACCGGACGTCCGGTGTTGAGGGAGGTGCCCAGGTCACCCCCGCCGAGGCGGCGCAGGAAGGACATGTACTGAACCGTGAGTGGTTCGTCCAGGCCCAGTGATCTGCGTAGCGCCTCCCGCTGTTCGGTGGTCGCGTCGTCGGGGAGCAGGGCGTACTCCGGGCCGCCCGGCAGCCGTTGCAGCCAGACGAACAGCAGGATCGACAGGCCGAAGAGTGTCGGGATCAGCTGCAGGAGTCGCCTGACGATGAATCGCAGCACCTTCGCCGCCTTTCGCCAGTGGTGGGAACGATGGACACGAAGCCTTCCCGCGGGGCAGGTCGCTCATCGTGGGTGGTTTCGGTGCGTCCCGAAGGTGCGGCGACAAGGGGCACCGCCGGGTCGGGAAGAGGAGGCCCCTTCGGGGCCACCCCGTGGTGAGGTGGCCCCGTCAGGGCGTCGTCGGGCTTGCGAAGGGGTTCCTACTTCCAGGAGCCCTCGGCGAAGTCCTCCTGTGTCAGCGGGCTGACCTGGGGGTGATCGACCTCGGGGGCGAAGACGATCGAGGGCGGCGAGCTGGAGAGGGGCAGACCCGGAAGGGCGTCCATGACCATCTCGTTCAGCTCTTGGTACCCGGCGATGCGTTCTTCCTCGTCCGGGTTGGTGCTGACCTCGGCCATCCGGTCGAACAACTCCTGGTCGTCCAGTCCGAAGGCGTCGTTGTGCGTGGAGAACCAGGTTCCGAAGAAGTTGTAGGCGTCGTTGTAGTCACCGGTCCAGCCGAGCAGGTAGAGCGGGCAGTTGCCGCTGTCGGTCTGATTGACGTATTCGGCCCACTCGTAGGAGGTGGCCTCGACCGTGACACCGACCTCCTGCAGGTCCTCGGAGATCACGTCGAAGATGTCCTGGGGAGCCGGCATGTACGGGCGGGTCACCTCGGTCGGGTAGCAGAACTCGACCTCGAGGTCCTCGTGCCCGGCCTCCTCGAGCATGCCGCGAGCCAGGTCGGGGTCGTAGTCGAAGGTCCGCACGTCCGGGGACCAACCGTCGAGGGTGTCGGGGTGGAACTGGGTGGCGACCTCGCCGCCCTCGGGCAGGATCGTGTCGACGATGCGTTGACGGTTCACCGCGTGGGACAGGGCCTCACGGACCTCCATCTCGGCGAGTGCCTCGTGACTCTCCTGCTGGTAGGCCAGGTAGAGGACGTTGAACACATCACGGGTCGGCACCTGGAAGTCCGCGTCCTCGAGGGGACCGACGTCTGCGGGGGCGACCAGGTCGTAGCCGTGGATGTCCCCGGCCTCCAACGCCTGACGGCGGGCGGTCTCGTCGGGGATGGCGCGCAGGAGGATCGTCTCGAACCCTGCGGGTTCACCCCAGTAGTCGTCGAACCGCTGGAGGGTGACCTCGTTCTGGTCCTGGTTCCATTCCTCGACGGTGAACGCGCCGGTGCCGGCGAGAGTGCCTGCCTCCTGTGCGTGTTCCGGCAGGGTGTAGTTGCCCTCCTCGCCGGTGATCTCGGCCCCCTCGATGGCTTCCAGAGTGGTGGGGCTCATGATGCCGAACGAGGCGAGACTGAAGCCACCGGGGAAGATCGAGGAGTACTCGGTGATCTCGATGACGGCGGTCAGCTCGTCCTGTGCCTCGCAGCCGACGTAGCGTGACTCCGGCAGGGAGTCGTCCTCGTTCTCGGCAAAGCCACCGAAGATCGCCTGCCAGTAGTAGGAGTTGTTGGAGTTCTGGTACTCACCGGTGAGGTTGTACCAGCGGTCGAAGTTGTCGCACACGACCTCGGCGGTGAGTTCGTCGCCGTCGTGGAAGGTCACGTTGTCGTGCAGGTGGAAGGTCCAGACCGTTCCGTCCTCGGACTGCTCCCAGTCCTCGGCGAGGCCCCCGACGATCTCGGAGCCACCGGACTCGTGGTCGAGGAGGGTGTCGAACACTTGACGGCTGTAGCGAAAACTTTCACCGTCGTTGACGAAGAAGGGGTCGAGAGAACCGATGTCACCGGCCGCGGCGAAGACGAACGGCTCCCCGTCATCGCCTCCGGCTGATCCTCGGTCACTTTCCGCGCACGCCGTGGCCACCAGCGCGAGCGAGGTCGCTACGGCAACGAGACCGAGCGCCTTTCGGGAAGACTTCGTGAGCATTGTCCAACCTCGATGGGGACGGGGGGGTCGTGGGGGCGATGGGCACTGATGATTCACAGGACTTTAAACCGGCGGGGGCCCCGCTGGGAAGGTAGACAGCTGGGTGTTAATACAACCGTTTCATCTCTGTGCTGTGTTCCACGAGTCTGTTTTTCCACACAGACGTTCAAACGGGACGTTCCTGCCCGCGTGCTCTGTCTCCCCGTGCCCCGGGTGCCGAGGAGCCGCGCCCGGGTACCGGGAGCACACGGGGTCCGTTTCCTCCGTGGGGTGTCGAGCCGACTATGATCTGCCGATGACCACATCCTTTGACGGCACGGAATTGGCCGCTTTCCTGAAGGACCAGGAAATTTCCTGGCTCACCGAACAGCTCGTGTTGGCCGCGGAGGAAGATCCCGTGGTCCGTGCCCGGCTCTCCGCGGCAGCCGGTGTGGAGAGCTCGGCGGACGACGCAAGAACACTCGTCCTCGAGGCCGTGGCCGATCATCTTCCGGATGTGGAACACGAAGACATCGATCCCCTGCATCGCGTCATCGACCTCATCGAGGACCTGATGGAGTACGGCTTCGAGGACGAGGCCGCCGACATCGCAGGTGAGGCACGTGATCTCTACGAGGAGCAGTTCGGCGACGACGGCAGCGAACACCTCGACAGGCTCCACGCACTCATCGAGGGCCAGGACTGAGCGGCTCGCGCCGAGCCGGTGCAAGAACTGTCAGGAAGCGGAGCCGACGTCGGCATCGTGGGTGGTGGGGGCGGCCGTGTCCACGGGAAGGGCACACCAGCGGCGCACCTCGGTGCTCCACAGTGCGATGTTGACGACGATCGCGGCAAGGGCCACCAGCGCGCCGCTCAACAGCAAGGGGGTGCTGGCGAGTTTTGCCGCCAGGTTCAGAGACCCCAGGGCCACCATCAGGGCGATGACCGCCCCGCACTGGGCGGAGCGCCACAGTACGTAGGTGGCGCGGCGAACCGGTACGGCCAGCCCCACCAGTGCGACGGCGACCAGGGAGGCCATGACCAACAGGACCCAAAGGTCCACGACCACGGTCTTCGGCACACCATTTTCCAGGCACGACCAGGCCTGTACCGCGAGCAGGACATACGTGGGTGCGGCAAGGAACATGAGCACGCAGGTCTGCCGTACGTCCAGCGGTGGCCGCACACCGGGGCGGCCCGCGGCGATCAGGCTCGTCCCGGGGGCGGGGACCACACTGAACGGCCGTGGGGTGGGGGACGAAACGGTTTTTTGCATGTCGAACAGGGTCGCGCGCTCAACCGGTCAACGCAAGTGGGGTCCACGCGTACACAGCCGCTCCACCATCACTCGACAGGCCCCTGAGGGGTCCCTTCGCTCTCGACCCGTTCCTGGGTTCGGAGTCGGCCCCGGACATACTTCAGGACCTGCTCCTGGAGGGTTTTCAGGTCGAGTCGCACGTCGAACTCACGCCCCTTCTCGTCCACGCCGAGAGGCTCCAACGTCGCCAACTGTGACTTCAGCAACGTCGACGGCATGAAGTGGTCCTCACGGGCGTCGATCCGTTCCCAGATCACCTCGGACGGCCCGTGCATGTGCAGGAAGAGTACGTCCGGTGCACCTTTCCGGAGCATGTCCCGGTAGCTGCGTCTGAGTGACGAGCAGGCCATCACGGTGGATTCACCGAGGGCTTCGTGCGCCGCGATCCATGCGGCCAGCTCTTGCAGCCACGGCCACCGGTCCTCGTCGGTGAGGGGCGTACCGGCCTCCATCTTCTTGATGTTGGCGGTCGGATGGAGGAGGTCGGCCTCGGCGAAGGGGAATTCCAGTTGTTGCGAGATGTACTCGGCCACGGTGGTCTTTCCGCTGCCCGAGACACCCATGAGGACAAAGTGCATGGTTTCTCCGGCTCGTGGTGCCCCTGCACGGTCGCAAGCGCCACCACCAATAGTGATATCAATAAATCCGGTTAGGCTTCGCATGTGCCTCGTCCGGACGGGGCCGGATCGGAGCGACAGGGAGTGTCATGGGTACAGAGCACCGCACACTGCACAACCGAGTGTTGGCGGTTCTGGGACCCGCGATCGCCGGTGGCGAGTACACCAGTGGGCACACCTTCACACTCCAAGGGCTCGAGCAGGGCTTCGGTGTCTCACGCACAGTCGCCCGAGAAGCCGTGCGGGTGCTGGAGTCGATGCGGTTGGTCGTCAGCCGCCCCCGCACAGGCGTTCGGGTACGCCCACGCGAGGACTGGAGTGTCTTCGACCCTCAGCTGATTCGCTGGCGCCTGGCCGGCGCCGACCGGATGGAGCAGCTACGTTCCCTCAACGAGTTGCGTGCCGCACTGGAGCCGGGCGCCGCTGCCTCGGCGGCCGAACGTGGCGACCCCGAGGAACGGGCACAGCTGGTGACGCTCGCCGACCGGATGGTGCGCACAGGACGTGCGGGTGACCTGGAGACCTTCCTCGAGCTCGACGTGGCCTTCCACCGGCGGGTCCTGGAGTTGTCCGGAAACGAGATGTTCGTCGGGCTCACCCAGGTGATCACCGAGGTCCTGGTCGCCCGCACCTCCTACGATCTGATGCCCCATCATCCGCGCACGGAGGCGTTGCGTCTGCACAGCACGGTCGCTCGGGCGATCCGGGACGGACTTCCGGACGTGGCCGAGGCGGCCATGCGTTCCATCGTCACCGAGGTCACCATCGCGTTGGAGGACAACGCGCCCACTTCCTCTCAGGACGTGGAGGCAACGGGAGCGGACGGAGTTCGGCACCGGTGAGGTCGTGCACGGTCGAGGTGGGCCGGATGGCCGGGCTTCGGGTTCGTGGTCCCTGCCCCTGTGCGTACAGGGATGCTCTGTTCGTGGAACGGACCACGGAAATCGTCACACCATTTCACGAAGGGGTGCACGTCTTGTCCTGAGAGACGGTGCCCGGGGACGAACTTCCAGGAGAAAGGTGGCAAACCCCATGATCGACTTGCGTTCGGACACCTTGACCCGACCCACGGCCGCCATGCGGCGCGCCATGGCCGAGGCCGAGGTCGG
>DXDP01000243.1 GCA_019115445.1 Candidatus Nocardiopsis merdipullorum | reverse complement strand
CCATGATGACGCCGTTCTTCAGGTGTTCGAGCACACCGTGCTCGGCACGCTGGGGGTCGACGGTGCCGTCGGTGGTGTTCGTTGCCTTGTGGGCCACGGTGGTGGACTCCCGTCTCGAGTACTGACTGAAGGGATACGACTCTGCCCCGGGCCGCGGCGTGTTTCCACGCTCAAGAGCACGCGGACCATCCTCGGCGCCACGCACCCTGGAGCTTCCGGGACACCATGGTAGTTCCTCCCCTTTCGACCGGTTGCGCCCAGGCCTTGTCGGGACGGGGCCGCCTCACCGAGGATCCGTGTCCACCGGCACGGACAAGAGCCGGGGCGGCTCGTCGTCGATCTCGAAGAAACCGGGAAGGGGCGCACGACCCGCCAGACGCAGTATCCGCACCAGTGGGGAGCGGCGTGCCCTGCGGGTGTGGGCCACCGCGTCGTTGTGGAAGGTGCGCGCCATGTGGACCTCCTTGGCCGCGTCGGCGACCTCGGCCAGGAGTGTCTTCGCAAGGAAGGGGCACTCCTCGTCCCCGAGGGTCTTTCGGAGCAGACCTGACAAGGCACTCTCGGCGAGTTCGCGCTCGTCCCCACCGGCCCGGTGAGTGGCCTCGACCGCGTCGACCAGTGCCCGGGAGGCGGCGGGGTCACAGCCCTTGGTGTCTGCCAGGGCGAGCACGGCCACACCCCGCCGTGCCAGTGCGGCCTCCAACGCGGCCCTGGAGGTGTCGACCCGACGATAGAGCCGGTCCAACCGGGTGGCCCGCCAGGACAGGTAGAAACCGCAGAGCACGACGATCAGCGCCACTGCTGCCACGACGACGAACACGGCTGTCTCCCCGCTCAGCGTGGTCCACCCCGCAACATCCGTCGGTCGGTGGGCAGGACCGCCGCGTACACGCGTGCCACGTCGGCCGCCACGGTCTTCCAGTCGTAGATGCGCACGGCACGTCGTGCGGCCCTCGACAGGTCCGCGCGGCGTTCCGGTGCGTCCAGGAGCGCGGCCGCCTGTTCGGCCAAATGGTACGCATCACCCACCCGGAACAGGGCGCCGGCCCGACCGGCGTCGAGCACGGCGGAGAAGGCGGGGATGTCACTGGCCACGATGGCGGCCCCCGCTGCCATCGCCTCGGTCAGGACGATCCCGAAGCTCTCGCCCCCCAGGTTGGGCGCACAGAACACGTCCGCGGAGTGGTAGGCGCGTGCCTTGTCGGCGTCGTCGAGACGTCCGAGCACGACCACGCGTTCCCGCAAAGGTGCGGGAACGGACTCCAGTGCGGCGCTGGGGTCCCCCGGTCCTGCGACCATGAGTCGCAACCCGGGGCGTCCGGGTGCGAGCAGGGTGAATGCGTCCGTGAGCGTGGCCAGCCCCTTTCGGGGTTCGTCCGCACGCCCCAGGAAGCCGAGGGAACCACCGCTGCCCGGCCATCCCGGTAGGGGCTCGGCGTGTGCGAAGGAGCGTACCGACACCCCGTTCGGGATGAGTACGGCATCTCCCCCCATGTGCTCGACCAGGGTTCGCCGGGCCGCCTCGGACACCGCTATGCCGGCGTTGACCTTCTCCAACGCCGAACGCAGGGCGGTGGAACCCACCGTCATCGCCCGAGAGCGGGGGTTCGAGGTGTGGAACGTGGCCACCACCGGCCCCTGGGCGGCCCAACAGGCAAGCAAAGAGACGCTGGGGGCGGACGGTTCGTGGATGTGCAGAACGTCGAAATCGCCTTCGGTGACCCATCTACGTACCCGTACGGCGGTACGCGGACCGAAACTGACCCGGGCCACCGAACCGTTGTAGGGCACCGGTACGGGGCGGCCCGCCGGAACCAGGTACTCGGGCAAAGGTGCCTCCGTGTCTTCCACGGGTGCGAGCACGGACACGCTGTGTCCCATGGCGACGAGTTCCTCTGCCAGGTCCCCGACATGCTGCTGCACTCCGCCGGGCACGTCCCAGGCGTAGGGGCAGACAAGACCGATCCGCATGCTCACGGATGCCGTCCCTCACCGACGTCCTTCGTGACCGGCGTTCCCGGACGCCCTCCTGCACCGGTCATCGCACGGGCCTCCAGATCCCGCCCACGGACGTGCTCGGCCTCGTGGTCGGCGTTGAAGACCGCCTGAAGCATGTGCCAGTCCTCGGGGTGCTCGGCGATCACCCCCTCGAAGACCCGGGCCAGTTCCTGAGTGGTGTCGTGGATGCGTCGGGCTCGGCTCTCCCCCGGGGCCGGGGGGATCTCGTCGTGGACACGGATGTTCCACCAGGGGCCGTCGTACCAGAGGGAGACCGGCATGAGCGCGGCCCCGGTGCTGAGGGCGAGCGCCGCCGGACCCGAGGGCATCCTGGCGCTCTCCCCGAAGAAATCGACCTCCAAGCCGGTGCCTTGGATGTCGCGGTCGGCGAGCAGGCAGACCAGACCGCCCGCACGTAGGCGCCGGGCCAGGGTCCCGACGGTGTTCGCACCGCCGGTCAGCGGCAACACCTCCATCCCCAGGGATTCCCGGTAGGTGGTGAAGCGCCGGAAGAGACTCTCGGGGCGTAGCCGCTGGGCGATGGTGGTCAGCGGAATCCCCTGCAGTGTGATCCAGGCGCCCGCGTGGTCCCAATTGCCCATGTGCGGCAGGGCCACGACCACACCTCTTCCTGAGCGCACGTGCTTCTTCAGGACTTCCACACCGATGGCGCGGGTGTGGGAGAGGATGTACTCCTCCCCCATGGCGGGCAGCCGGAACATCTCGTAGAAGTAGCGCATGTAGGAGCGCATGCCCGCCTTGGACAGGGCGCGCAGTTGTGCGTCGGTGCCCCCAGGGCCGAGCAGTCGGCGCAGGTTGCGCTCCAGGTTGCGGGTACCC
>DXDP01000242.1 GCA_019115445.1 Candidatus Nocardiopsis merdipullorum | reverse complement strand
TTCGTACAGGGCGACCGCCTCGGGTTGGGAGGGACCGGTGAACAGCACCACACGGGTGTAGCCCAGATCGCGGGCGGTTTCCTCCAGCGCGGTCATGATTTTGCGGGCCAGTCCTTTGCGACGGTGCCGTGAGCAGGTCCAGATCCGCTTGAACTCGGCCTTTTCCGGCATTTTGGTCCGGTCCTTGTAGTAGGGCCGGATCGCCCCTCCGGCGACGATCTCACCATCGATCTCGGCCAGAACGACACGTCCGTGCGGGGAAGCGAACTCGCCGACCGGGTAGCGCGTCAACTCGCGAGCGGCACCGTCGGCCCCGTAACGTTCGGTGTACTCTTCCAGCAGACCGGCGAGCATGCCCTCCACACGCGGGTCGTCGTGGTGTACCCGCAACATCCGCAATTGTGTGTTTTCTGGGCTCCCGGTCCGTGTCACCTTGTTCTCCCCTGTCTTTTCCAGGCACCGCTTCGGTACGACTCCGCCGAAATACTACGTGTGGGATCATCGGACCCACCGTGAGCGAGGAACACCCGTGCCCTATTCGGCATTGGGTCCGTACCGGTTGTCACGGTCCTCGGGGTCCTTGGGATCGGCGATATTGCCCAGCGTCATCGCGATCGGGGGTATCACGGAGGCAACCGCCCCCATGGCCACCGCCCATCCCGTACCGAACAGGTAGTACACCGGCAGGGAACCGGCGAAGAGGAGCAGGCAGATCCCCATCAGCACGCTGTACTGTCGTACCCTGCGTTTCATGGTCGCCCCCGGTGAGCTACGAAAAAGCTCTTTCTTTCACGCTACTGCCGATTCGGGCACAAAACACGCTCCGCCCTTGATCCGTTCGGGGCGCTCACCTCAGGGTTCGGCGGAAGGGCGTGGTCCCGGAACGTCGGGGGGCGTCACCGGTTCGACGGGATGCATACCTGCTCGTAGATCGCGAAAGCCGTTCTCGGCCGGGTATCCGGCCGCCACCAGGCGCTGTTTGGCCTCTTCGGCACTGCGTACGGTGGACTCGTCGAAAAGCATGTTGTAGTAGCGTTCGGGCACCCGGTTCAGCAGCGCGCGCAAAGCACGCAGTGCTTCGGTTCCTGCGGTTCGTCCCCCCGGTATCTCGGGCAGCACCCCGTAGGCGCGGCGGGCCCAGGCGGGCAGACCGTTGTAGGCCAGCGCCCCGATGGGGAACCACAGGGGTTTGAGCGGCGCCAACCAGGACAGATGTTCGGGCACCTTGGGCCACAGCAGAAAACGTACCGCTCGTCGGGCCTCGGGGGTCACGTGCAGTTGAGGACGCATGCCGGACAGGTAGCGGCGCATCGTGTCGACACTGCGAGGGACGTCGTCACGGCCCAGCCCCACGTAACCGGCGCTGCGGGACTGCTCGTCGAGGTAGCGGTCGCACTCGTCCGGGCTCAATGGCACGCCTGCACGCATTGTGGTCTCCAGGTAGGAGCTCACCTCGGCGCAGTGCACCCACACGAGCAGGTCGTGCTCGTCGATCCGGTGGTGGCGGCCGGTACGTGGATCGGTGAAGGGCAGGGCGCTGTGCACCCGGCGGATCCGCTCCCCCAGTGCTTCGGCCTCGGTGGGACTGCCGTAGGTGGTGACGGCGACAAAGTGCGCGGTACGCAGCAGACGTCCGGTGGGGTCGGTGAGAAAGTCCGATCGCTGCCACACCCCCTGCATCGCCACCGGGTGCAGGGCCTGGAGCATCAGCGCCCGTACCCCTGCGACCCACATCGACCGGTCCAGATGGACCTTCCAGGTGACACTCTCCGGTGCGGCGACGGTGGGCTGCTGCATCCGGGTTCCTCCTCCTGACGCCGAAGGCGTTGTCGGGGACGGGTCTTCACGATACGTTCGCCCTTTCCGCTCGGGACAGTGTTGTCTACGTCGATTCCGCCCTCAGGTGGGCCAGGACTGCGTGGACCCGTCGGTGCACACTGTCGTCGGGTGGTAGGTCCAGCTTGGCGAGGATGTTGCCGACGTGCTTGCCCACGGCCGCGTCGCTGACCACGAGCTGTTGGGCGATGGCCCCGTTGGAGTGGCCCTCGGCCATCAGTGCGAGCACCTCGCGTTCGCGTTCGGTCAGGCGTTCCAGCGGATCGGAACTGCGGCGCAGCAGCTGGCGGACCACTTCGGGGTCGACGAAGGTACCGCCGTCCACCACCTTGCTCAGGACGGAGGCGAATTCGCGTACGTCACCGACGCGCTGTTTGAGCAGGTACCCGATCCCGGTGCCGGCCCCGGAGTCGAGCAGTTCCGAGGCATAACTCAACTCCACGTACTGGCTGAGTGCCACCACTGCCAGGTCGGGGTGGTCACGGCGCAGGTGGACCGCGGTTCGTAGTCCCTCGTCGCTGAAGCCGGGCGGCATGCGTATGTCGGTGACCACGAGTGCGGGCCGGTGTTGGGTGACCGCCTCCCTCAGTGCTTCGGCGTCGCCGACAGCGGCCACCACGGAAAAGCCGAACCGTTCCAGCACGCCGATCAACCCTTCTCTGAGCAGGACCCCGTCCTCGGCCAGCACGGTGGGTACGGGGGTCACGTCCGGGGATGTTCGGTCGTGCACGGCAGCTCCACACGGATTCGGGTGGGCCCTCCTTCGGGGCTGGACAGTTCCATTGTGCCGCCCATGACGGCGACTCTGTCGGCCATGCCGGTGAGTCCGGAGCCGCGTGCGGGGTCGGCCCCGCCGGGACCGTGGTCGGTCACCTCCACGATCACGTTTTTCTCGTCGCCGTCCACATCCAGGTGTGCGTGGACGGTCGCTGTGTCGGCCTCGGTGTGTTTGTGGACGTTGGTCAGGGCCTCGGCGACGACGAAGTAGGCGGTGCCTTCCACGTGGGGGGGTGGGCGATGTGGCAGGTCGGTCTTGATGCTCACCGTGGCGGAGCAGCGGTCGACCAACTCGTTCAGGGCCGCGGACAGTCCACGGTCGACCAGAACTCTGGGGTGGATGCCACGGATCAGTTCACGTAGTTCGTCGATGAGTTCTTCGGTCCTGGTCTGGGCGGAAGTCACTCGGTTTTCGGCCTCGGACCCTTCCTCCAGGCCCAGGCGGGCCATGCCGAGGTCCATCTGGATGGCCACGAGTTTTTGTTGGGTGCCGTCGTGCAGGTCGCGTTCGATCCGTCGGCGTTCGTGCTCGAAGGCGCTGACCAGGCGTGCTCGGGAATCGTTGACTTCGTTGAGTTCGGCACGCAGCGCCTCCGGTGGTGGTCCGGTGATCAGGGCGCGTGCCAGAAGAGTCTGCAGACCGGCGAAGAGCCCCGCCAGGTACAGCATCACCGCGATGCACACGGGGGCCAGGAGTGTGTAGGGCAGAGCCTCTTCGGCGGTGTGCAGGGTGACCGGTCCCAGGGCCATTCCCTGAGTGGTCTCCTCCGCAAGGACCGGGGAGATGGCGAGCAGGAACGCGAAGATGGCGAAATTGGCGAGTACGGGCGCGAACACGGCATGGGTGAGCACCGTCGAGCCGGCGTAGGCGACCTCGCGCCAGGTCGCGCTCTCGCCGTAGCGGGTGCGCAGCCATGGTCCCA
>DXDP01000241.1 GCA_019115445.1 Candidatus Nocardiopsis merdipullorum | reverse complement strand
CTGCTCGTCCGCGTTCATCAGGCGGAACAGGTCGCCCGGCTGCTGGAAGTAGTTGTCGTCGTCCTCGCGGTAGTCGAACCGGTCGGCGTTGGCACCCACCCCCAGCGCGGGCTCGGCGTAGGCGGGCTGCTCCTGCCAGCGGCCGTAGGAGTTCGGCTCGATGCCGGGGACCCGACCCTGGTTGCCGTCCACACGCATGGAACCGTCACGGTGGTAGGTGTTGAACAGCTTGGCACCACGCGGGTAGTTCACCGGGATCTGGTGGTGGTTGACCCCCACGCGGTAGCGGGCGGCGTCACCGTAGGAGAACAGGCGGCCCTGCAGCATACGGTCCGGGGAGACACCGATACCGGGGACCAGGTTGGCCGGGGAGAAGGCGGCCTGCTCCACGTCGGCGAAGTAGTTCTCCGGGTTACGGTTGAGCTCGAACTCACCGACCTCGATGAGGGGGTAGTCCTTCTTGGACCAGACCTTGGTCAGGTCGAAGGGGTGGAAACGGTAGTTCTCCGCATCGGCCTCGGGCATGATCTGGACGTAGAACTTCCACTTGGGGAAGTCGCCCTGCTCGATGGCGTCGAACAGGTCCCGCTGGGAGGACTCGCGGTCCTCGGCGACGACCTTGGCGGCCTCCTCGTCGGTCAGGTTCTTGATGCCCTGCTGGGTGCGGGAGTGGAACTTGACCCAGAAGCGCTCGTTGTCGGCGTTGACGAACGAGAAGGTGTGCGAACCGAAACCGTGCATGTGGCGGTAGCCCACGGGGATACCGCGGTCCGACATGATGATGGTGACCTGGTGCAGGGACTCGGGCAGTTTGGTCCAAAAGTCCCAGTTGTTTTCCGGGGAGCGCATGTTGGTGCGCGGGTCACGCTTGACGGCGCGGTTGAGGTCGGGGAACTTCAGCGGGTCACGGAAGAAGAAGATCGGGGTGTTGTTGCCAACCAGGTCCCAGTTGCCTTCTTCGGTGTAAAAACGCAGAGCAAAGCCACGGATGTCACGCTCGGCGTCGGCCGCTCCGCGCTCACCGGCCACGGTGGAGAATCGGGCAAACATCTCGGTCTGCTTGCCGACCTCGGAGAAGATCGCGGCCTTGGTGTACCGCGTGATGTCCTGAGTGACGGTGAAGGTGCCAAAGGCGCCGGAGCCCTTGGCGTGCATACGCCGCTCGGGGATGACCTCACGGTCGAAGTGAGCGAGCTTTTCGAGGAACCACAGGTCCTGCAACAGCATCGGACCGCGAGGACCCGCGGTGAGGCTGTCCTGGTTGTTGGCGACCGGAGCACCGGCCGTTGTGGTCATGGGTTCGGTGTTGTCGTGCTGCGACATGTATTCCTGTTCCTTGGCTGAAGGCCTCGGCTCCGCAGAGCGGGAGCCGGGGTGTCAGGCCTTTTGGCATGCTGGGCAAATGCCCCAGTAAGTGACTTCGACCTCGTTCACGACGAAGCCGTGATCGTCCGAGCCCTCGAGGCAGGGTGCGGCCCCAGTGGCGCAATCCACGTCCGCGATCACACCGCAGTTGCGGCAGACCACGTGATGATGGTTGTCGCCCACACGCCGCTCATAGCGTGCGGGTGAACCCTCTGGTTCGATACGCCTCAGGAGCCCTGCGCCCGTAAGAGCCTTGAGAACGTCGTAAACCGCTTGTGTGGACACCGCACCGAGACGTTGGCGGACGCCCTGGAGCACAGTACTGGCATCGGAGTGCGGTTGCTCTTCGACGACTTCCAGTACCGCGACCCGTGGTCCGGTCACACGTAATGAGGCTGCCCGTAGGACAGTCTCGACCTCGGTTTGGCGCATGGCCCCATTCAAGCTTTCTGGAACGATTCCAAACAAGTACCAAAGGTCCCACCCCAGTAGGGACTTTAGTCCTTAGCTGCGAGGGCTGGTGGGCTCTACCACAGAAGGCGGAAAGCTCTTGAGTGACAGAGCTCACCGGATCCAGGCCCGAAGATCGTCCACGAGCGTTGCGACCACCCGTTCCTCGTGCACGGCCACACCCGCCTCGGCGATGGCATCGGCCGGCTCCGCCTCCCACGGCACCGGGATGAGCCGGCCCGGTCGAACACCCTCACCGCCGAGGGCGGGGATCACGGGGACGCCGCGAGGTGATCCCCACGGCCACGAAGGCGAGCACGGCCGCAACCACGGTGAACATCGAAGGTGCATGGTTGCCCGAGGGGACGACCAGGTCGAGCACGAGTGAGCTCACCAACTGCCCGGCGGTCAAGGCCATCCCCAGCAGCAGCACCCCGAGACGCCGCACGAGCAAGGCGGAAAAACCGATGAACACCAGACCACAAAGGCCACCCAGATACAGCCACCAGTCCGTGGGCAACGGGTGCTCGGCAGGACCACGGAGCAACACCTTCACCCCCCAGGCAGCAGCAAGAAACAACGAACCACCCCAGAAATTGACCCAGGTCGCGGCCGCCGGGGACCCCGAAACCGCACTTGTGGCCCCGTTCATCGCCTGCTGCAGCCCGATCAGGAAACCCGTGGCCGAAGCACCGGCCGCCGGCAGGGCAACGGTCACCGGATCGGGTGTGCTCGCAAAACCGGGCAGGGCGGAGATGACGGCGGCCACGAGGATGATCCCCACCCCGACCAGTCGGTGGCGTTCCGGACGTCGCCGAACACCACCGCCGATACCCCAAGCATCCACGACCAGACCACCGATCGCCTGGCCCGAGAGCAACGCCACCGTGAACACGGCCACCCCGGTGAGCAGCGTGAGCGTGGACTGAGCCAGCGCAAAGACCGCCCCGAACGTGCCCGCGAGCAGATACCACCGAGGAAACCCCTCGTCCCGGACAGCGATACGAAGGGCACCCAATGCACGGCGCAGCCGTGCCGAGAACAGGACGAACACGATCAGGAGGAACAACCCACCGGCGAAACTCAACAGCGCGGCCGCGAGCCCGTCCTCCAGACG
>DXDP01000022.1 GCA_019115445.1 Candidatus Nocardiopsis merdipullorum | reverse complement strand
CCCCCGATGGTCTCACGCTTGATGATGGTGCGTCAGCGCATCGACCTGACCGGGTCGGTACACGACCAACTCACCGTCACCCACCTGCTCGCCGACGTGCTGCGCATCCGCGCCGAACGGAGCCGCCAGATGCGCCGGGGCCGGGACGCCCTGTTGGGGGCAGTGCGTGACCATTTGCCGGACTGGCGGATCAACACACCGGCCGGGGGACTGGTGGCGTGGGCGGCCCTGCCCCAACCGGTGGCCACGGAGCTGGTCGACACGGCGGCGAGCCACGGCGTGCATCCGGCGGCCGGGCCCGCCTTCGGCTCGGACGGCACCCTGGAACGGTACTTGCGCCTGGCCTACACTCAGCCGCCCGAGGTACTGGTCGATGCGATCGGACGGTTGGCGGCGGCCTACCACGACACGCTCGCCCACCCCATCCAGCCGCGCGGTCGTCTCTATCTCTGAGACCGGGCGCTTCGCCCCGCCGTGGTGGTCACAGCGCGACCCGTGCGGCGAACCGGGTCACCTCGGCCAGGACCTCGTCCCGGTTGGTCTCGTTGAACACCTCGTGCCGGGCACCGGGAAAGATCCGCGCTGTGAAGTCTTCACCGGCCAGGGACTCGATCCCGACCTTGGTGTCGTCGACGGGGACAAGACGATCGTCGGAACCGTGCACCCACAACAGCGGCAAAGAACCGATGCTGCCCGCGGTCAGTCCTCGCTCCATCTCGGTGGCCAGGGCGTTGACCGTGGTGCGCTTGAACGGCCCGTGCCAGACCAGTTCGTCGGCGTTGTAGGCCTCCCCGACGGCCGGGTCACGAGAGAGCGTGGCCGGATCGATGGGGGTGTTGGGGATCTCTTCGACGGCCAGCAGCTGCTCCACCGTCGTCCAGCGCCCCAGAACCGGCCCGGACAGCACCAGTGCCTGGAGTCGGTCCGGGTAGACCTGGGCATAGCGGGCCGCGATCAGCCCACCCATGGAGTGACCGATGAGTACCAGCGGCAGCGTGCGGTAGGCGGTTCGTGCCTGCGCGACGACCCGGTGCACATCCTCGACCACGCCCGCGTAGTCGTCGATGAGGACCCGTTCGCCCGAG
Organism: Candidatus Nocardiopsis merdipullorum; assembly: GCA_019115445.1. Classification (GTDB taxonomy): domain Bacteria; phylum Actinomycetota; class Actinomycetes; order Streptosporangiales; family Streptosporangiaceae; genus Nocardiopsis; species Nocardiopsis merdipullorum. Next base: position 11,870 of record DXDP01000022.1, on the reverse strand, counting down.
GAGTGCCCATGCCCCCTGTGGTCCGCGCCGTAGACCACGGCCCCCGCGTTCACCAAATTTTCGGCGATGTGGTGATAACGGCCCAGATGTTCGCCGTAGCCGTGTGCCAACACGGCCAGCCAGGTCGGTTCGCCCCCGGTGGATGCCCATGCCCGTGCCGCCAACTTCGCCGTTCCGCTCGGGTCGCCCGCCAGGGCCCATTCACGTGTGCTGATCACCGTGTCCTGCCTCCTTGTCCGTGCCCACTTCTGCGACGATCGTGGGCCTGCACAGCCTAACGAGAGAAGTGCCGTCACCGAGGGACTCAGGACATGCGCTCCAGTGGCCGTCCCGGCCCAACTCGTGTCCACCGGTTTCGAAAACGAGTACCTCGACGAAAGAACGCCAAGGGTGACATGTGCGCCACGCAGCGTGAAGGTGCATCTTGTACCCTCCAGGAGGGCATCCCTCCTTGTGAGGCCATGTGGTCCACACCGCAATTCGTAACTGGAGAGGGGACCGCCCGTGCTTGCCGATTCCTATGGGCGTGTGGCGACCGATCTGCGAGTGTCGCTCACCGACCGGTGCAATCTCAGGTGCACCTATTGCATGCCACCCGAAGGCCTGGAGTGGCTACCCAAACCCGAACTCCTCGATGACGACGAATTGCTCCGTCTGATCTCCATCGGCGTCACCCGCCTCGGCATCACCGAAATCCGCTTCACCGGCGGTGAACCCCTGCTCCGGCGTGGACTGCCCGGCATCATCGCCGGAACCACCGACCTGCACCCCCGACCCCGCACCGCGTTGACCACCAACGGCATCGGACTGGCACGGACCGCCCCGGCACTGGCCGAGGCCGGACTCGACCGGGTCAACGTCTCCCTGGACACCCTCGACCCCGAGGTGTTCGAGCAACTCGCCCGTCGGCGCCGCCTGGACGACGTCCTCTCCGGCCTTGCCGCGGCCGCAGAGGCCGGACTCACCCCCGTCAAGGTCAACACCGTCCTCATGCGCGGGGTGAACGAGGACAGCGCACCCGCCCTCCTACGCTTTTGCATCGACCGCGGCTACGAACTGCGCTTCATCGAACAGATGCCGCTGGATGCCCAGCACGGCTGGCGACGAGACACCATGATCACCGCCGAGGAGATCTTCGACCTCTTGGAGCCCGACTTCGACCTGCAGACCACCGACGCCAAGAATCGTGGCAGCGCCCCCGCCGAACTGTTCCACGTGCGTGGCGAGAATTTCCCCGACGGGCGAGCGGCCACCGTCGGCATCATCGGTTCGGTCACCCGCCCCTTCTGCGGTACCTGTGATCGGGTCCGTCTCACCGCCGACGGTCAGATCCGCAACTGCCTGTTCGCCCGAGAAGAATCCGATCTGCGCGCACCCCTGCGCGAAGGCGCCGGCGACGCCGAGATCGCCGAACGCTGGATCGCGGCCATGGCCGGAAAACTGCCCGGACACGGCATCGACGACCCCAGTTTTTTGCAACCAACTCGTCCCATGTCGGCCATCGGAGGCTGAAAGTATGTCCTACACAGAGGTGCCCGGAGAGCGGGTGCCCATCCGTATGTGGATCGACCCCGACCAGGTCGAGGACCAGGCCATGCAACAGTTGCACAACGTCACCCGAGTGCCCTGGGTGCACGGCCTGGCCGTCATGCCGGACGTGCACTACGGCAAGGGCGCCACCGTGGGCTCGGTCATCGCCATGCGCGATGCCGTCAGCCCCGCCGCGGTCGGTGTCGACATCGGTTGCGGAGTGACCGCGGTACGCACCGACCTGACCGCCGACCGCCTGCCCGACAACCTGCGTGGGCTGCGTTCGGCGTTGGAGGCCGCCATCCCGGTCGGCTTCGCCCTGCATGACACCCCCGTCGACATCGAGCGGCTGCCCATGCTGCGCAGCACCGGGTGGGACTCCTTCTGGGAAGGGTTCGACGATCTTCCCGAAGCGGTCCAACATCGCCGGGAACGCGCGGGTCGACAGATGGGCACGCTGGGTGGAGGCAACCACTTCCTCGAAGTGTGCCTGGACGGTGACGGCATCGTGTGGCTGGTACTGCACTCCGGCTCCCGAAACATCGGCAAGGAGCTGGCCGACCACCACATCTCCCGTGCCCAGGAGCTGCCGCACAACCAGGACCTGCCCGACCGTGACCTGTCGGTCTTCGTTGCAGGCACCCCCGAGATGGACGCCTATCGGCGCGACCTCTTCTGGGCCCAGGAATATGCACGCCGAAACCGCGAGGTCATGATGGCACTGGCCTGCCGGACACTGACCGAACAGGTCCCCGGCACCGATTTCGTGCAGTGGATCTCCTGCCACCACAACTACGTGGCCGAGGAGACGTACGAGGGCGTGGACGTCCTGGTCACCCGTAAGGGAGCCATCCGCGCGGGCAGGGGCGACCTGGGGATCATCCCGGGCAGTATGGCCGCGGGTGTCTACATCGTGCGTGGACTGGGCAACCCGGCCTCCTACAACTCCGCCGCGCACGGGGCGGGCCGACGTATGAGCCGGTCCAAGGCCCGCAAGACGTTCTCTCGCCGGGACCTGCTCACCCAGACCCGTGGCGTGGAAAGCCGTAAGGACGTCGGGATCGTGGACGAGATCCCCGGTGCCTACAAGGACCTGGAGTCGGTCGTCGAAGCACAGACCGACCTGGTGGAGGTCGTCGCACACCTGCGCCAGGTGATCTGTGTCAAGGGCTGAGCACCACACCGGTGCACACCACCGTGGTGCAACCAGCGCCCGGAGCGGTCCCCCATCCCTTGATGCGGTGATCCTGGCAGGTGGTGCCGCCCACAGGATGGGTGGGGCCGACAAACCCGGGTTGCGTGTGGGGGGTCGCACACTGCTGGAACGCGCCGCCGATGCGGTCCGCGCCCACGCCCCCGACGCACGCGTGATCGTCGTCGGACCCGAACGAGACAGTCCACGAGCTCTGTACACGCGTGAGGACCCGCCCGGCGGGGGGCCCGTGCCCGCCTTGAACGCGGGGCTACGGCACGTGCAGGCCCCGCGTTTTGTCCTGCTGGCCGCCGACCTGCCCCACCTGTGCGCCAGGCACCTGGCCGCATTGAGCAAGGCCGCACGCACGGCCCCCGGCGCGGTCTTCGTCGACGACACCGGTCACGAGCAGTGGCTCACCGGCTTGTGGCACACCGAAACCGTGCGAGGGGCCCTGACCTCTTGTCGGCGCCGTTCCCTGCGTGGCCTGCTCGGCCCGCTCGTCCCCCGTCGAATCCACCCCGGGGACCAGTACGCGGTGAGCGACTGCGACACTCCCGAGGAACTGGCCCGTGCCCGTGCCGTACTGGGACACTGAGCGGGCCCGACAAACGGCTTGTGGTTACGGCCTTGGCCGAAGCGAATCGCGGCCCTTCGAGAACGTGACCGGGGCTGTCCCGACCGTCGGCCGGGACAGCCCCGAAGGACCGAACCGTGGTGTTGGTTTCAGTCCTGTTCGTCTTCGAGCTCGGCCATGGGGACGGTCTTGCGCAGGAACCCACGCAGGTCCAGGAAGTTGGCCAGGTACTCGCGGTGCTCCTCACAAGCGGTCCAGACCTTGCGACGGTCGGGGGTGTGGAGCTTGGGGTTGTTCCACACCAGAGCCCACACGGCCTCGGCGCGGCACCCGCGTCGCGAGCAGTGTACGTCGGCATTACCCACGGTTGACCCCCTGGAAGACGAACGGTCCCGGCGGTCAAGAAACGCCCACACGACGGGCCGGGACCGTCGGGGGCGCAGAAAATGGCGACGCCGGGTGGTTACGGGGGCAAACCACCCGGCGTCGCATGCGATGTTTCGACGGGGGCTCGAAACATCGCCCGCGCTTCGACGGGGGACCGAAGCGCTATAACCCAATGTACACCGCTGACCCTGGGTGTACGTCAAGAGTCAATTACGACGTTGTCTCGGGAGAGTCCCACCGAAAGAAATTCCCCCGACTCCGATCCTGGCTCGTTCGACACGGGTCGTACCTCGTGGATCCTCTTGTCCTGGGCGGTTCGGTGCGCTTTCCTCGGCCAAGGAAAACCGGTGAGGGGCTCAAGTTCGGACCAAGGTCTGCCGAGGAAGGTGACTTCCACCGCACGAAGGTGGGCCGGTCCGTGTGGTGGTGGGGGATTGCGGGGAAGCAGTTCACGGGGGGTCGCGTCCGCGCGACCGGACACATACCACGCAAGGGGGCATGGATGTCCGCTCACACCTATCGCGTCACGGAGATCGTCGGTACTTCCCAGGAAGGGGTCGATCAGGCGATCCGCAACGGTATCGCTCGCGCATCGAGCACCCTGCGCGGCCTCGACTGGTTCGAGGTGACCGAGGTCCGAGGCCACATCGATGAAGGTCAGGTCGCCCATTTCCAGGTGGGCCTGAAAGTGGGTTTTCGGCTGGAGAGCTGATCCACGCGGGTGAACATGCGCGGTGGCCGGCAAACCGTGCGGCACGGTTTGCCGGCCACCGCGCCTGGACAAGGGTGTCAGCCGCGTGGGTCCAGTTCCCCGCCGCGCTGTACGTCCACGTGTACGTGATCCAGGTGACGCAGGATCTCGTTGTCGGGGTCTGCGTCGTAGTGGCGCCAGCCCAGGGACGGGTAGAAGGTGCTCCAGATCTTGTCGTCGAAGATGATGACTTCGATCTCGTACGAGGGGGCGTGCGCGATCAGCCAGTGTGCCATCACCCAGCCCTTGCGCTTGTTGTCCTCGTTCACGGGCCGGTAGAAGATGTCGAGGGCGCGCCCTTCGTAGTGGGCCGATCCCTCGCCGTGGCCGCTGTCGTAGCCACCGGGCACGTACCCGCCCAGACTCGGGTCGGCGAAGAACTCCTCGACCCCGTCCTTGAGGTGTTGCCCTCGCGGGGTCAGCCCGGAGGGTTCCAGGTCTTCTTCGATCTCGAGGTCGGGGTTCTTGGTCGAGCGGCACGTCAGTGAGGGGCCCGGGCCCTCTTGGGGGCCGTTCTCCAGAACTTCCATCGCCTCGTCGGGGATGTCGTCGGTGTCGGGTTCCTCGACGGGGGCGGCGTCGCCCTGGATGCGTACGGCCACGGCGGTGGTGGCCCGTTCGGCCTGCTCACGTTCCAGGGGCACCTGTTCGCCTTCGGCCCACACCGAGCATTCGGGGCCCCACGGTGTCGACATGGGAAGGGTGAGGTTGGTCTCCATCACCCAGCGGGTGACCACGAAAGTGACCAAGGTGAGGGTCGCCAGGAGGGCGACCGAGAGGACAACCCCGTTCCAACGCCGGTGGGGCTTGGGCATTCTGTGCGTCATCGACCCTGATCCCTCGAGGTAGTGGCCGGGTGGTCTCGACGTGACCCCGGCATGGTCTCGAAATGATCAACCCCTGACATGGCCCGGAGAATTCCGACATAAGGGACAATCGGGTCGTTTTTTCAGAGTCCCGTCACCCACCACCCTCGTCGGAGGCCCGAGAGTGCGGTCTTTTTCCGGTCAGAGCCCGCCCCAGGTCACACGGGGATCGGTCCAGGACCACACCCCCGTGAGACGGGCGCTACACACAACCTGGATCAAGACCGAGCCGAGGACCGCAAGGCCGGGATCAGGGGCAGAGCGCCCCCAGATCGGTGGGCTCGGTACCGACCTGACGGCCCGGGTCGGCCGGAGAAGGTTCGTCCAGACCGGTGTATTCCTGCCACTCGGTGCGCTCGTCCTCCTCGAGCTCCTCCTCGACCTCGGCCTCCTGGTTGCCGTCACCGCTGGGAGAGTCGGAGGGTCCCTCGGTCGGTTTCTCGGGAAGCTCGTCGTCCTCCTTGGCTCCGGCCCGCAGGGCTTCGGCGACCAGCTCCTGGATCTCCTCCCAGTCCGGGTTTGCGGTACTGACCTGGGGCGGCGACAGCTGCAAGGTGCTCATGGAACCGTCGGCGGTGAGCACATCACCAAGCTCCAGGAACGCGGGCACCTTCGACTGAGGGATGTCGGTACTCAGTGTGCGCTGGGTCGCACCGGCAAGGTCGCGGTAGCTCGTCAGCAATGTGGACGGCTCGATCTGCTCCGCCACGTACTTGAGCAGACAGCCCTGACGTCCCATGCGACCGTAGTCGTCGGTACCGATCCGGGACCGGCCGTACCACAGGGCGTCGTGTCCGTTGAGTGTTTGCCGACCGGGCTCGAGTTGATCACCGTGGACCCCGTAGGGGATGGCTTCCTCGATGTATATCTCCACACCGCCGACGGCGTCGATGAGGTCCCGAAAGCCCATCATGTCGACCATGGCGTAGTACTTGATGTCCAGGTCGAGGTTGTGGCCGATCACGGTCTTGAGGGTGTCCGCGGCCGGGTCACCCACGGTCGGGTTGATCGCCAGTTCCCCCGGGTTGTCGGCCACCGCCTGGTAGATGTCGTTGAGCAGCAGATCGAAGCCCATCGGCTCCGGGTAACGTTCGGCCAACTCGGTGTCCTCGGGAAACTGTGCGTTTTCCATGTTGCGAGGCAGTCCCACCAGGACGGAGTCACCGGTGGCGGTGTCGATGCTGGCCACCATCATGGTGTCGGTTCGTGTCCCGTAGCGCTCGGCGTCGGCGTCCGCGCCGAGGAGAAGGACGTTGATCCGATCCGCACCGTTCCAGGGATCGGCGGCGTCGTGCGGGGGCAGATCCGGGTTGTCGGGCGCCCCGAAGATGTCGTTGAGGGTCTCGTAGGTGGTGTATCCCGCATGCAGTGCCAGGGCCGAGGGCACGGCCAGAGGCAGACACAGACACAGCACCGCGAACCCGCCCGTGAAGCGGCGCAGGAACGAGGCGCCTCGTGGTCGGGTGATGGCCCAGGAATGTACGACGACCGCCAACCACAGCACGGTGACGGTGAAGACCACCCCCATGGCCGTGAGCAACCATCGACTGCTCACTGCCATACTGGCCACCGTTGTGAGGGCGGCGGGTTCGATGAGACCCACCCGGTGTCCCCACCAGAACAGAGCAACGATCCCGCTGAGATACACCAGCAGGATCAGTGCGCCCGCGAGGCGGCGCCGCATCCGCAGGTGGGCGATGCCCGGAAGGGGGATCGACATGGCTGTCCACAGCAACGCCCCTCCCGTGCTGGGGCGGGCGGGTGTTTTGGCTTCCTGGTCTTTCCGCCGCTCGTCGTCTGCTGTCACCAACGAGTCCTCTCCATGGCCGGGGCGGATGTCACCGCTCTTGAGTGGGTTGTACCCGCCACGGTTGTTGAGTGACGGTTTGTCCTCAATGTCCTTTTTTGGGGGTCAGGGTCCACCTGAAGGTGCCACAGCCCCGTAGGTCAGTTTGGCCTGTCTTCGAAGTCACGTGCACGGCTCCTCTCCCATATGGGACGTTCTATACGAGTCTGTTATGTGGGGAGGACGGCTTCGTTGAGAAGTTGGACGACTTTCGAGCGTTGTTCAAAGGGGGGAATCGGTCGATTTCTTTGGTGATCAGTAGTGCGCTGAGGCCACAGCTGCGATGATCTGGCCGGAGGAGGGGACGCCGCCCGGGGAAATGGGCGGCGTCATGGGAACGAAAGGCATCATTGTGCTCGATGCGGTTGACGCGGCCCTGATGCGCGCATTGCAGGGGGATGGCAGGGCAACGTTCCAGGAGCTGGCCGACAGCGTGGGACTGTCCCGCACGGCTGTGCGCGCCCGGGTACGCCGACTCGTGCAGTCAGGGGCGATCAGGATCGTCGGTGTGCTGCACGCCGGGGTCGTGGGCATGGAGATCCTCAGCCATGTCTCCTTTCGGGTCAGCGGCCCGGTCGGCCCGCTCATGGGTGCGCTGGAAGAAAGGGAGGCCGTCACCTTCGCGGCGCAAACGGCCGGGCGTTTCCCGGCCATGGCACAGGTGAGGGTGGCCGACGACGCCTCCCTCACCAAGGAACTGACCGATCTGCGGTCGATGCCGGGCGTGGAGGGCCTGGAGGTTTTTCGGTCCGGGTCGGTGTTCAAGGACGCCCACAGCGGGGTTCGGGAGTTGCGCGACATCGAACTGGACGCGCTGGACTGGCGCCTGGTGCGTCGTTTGCTCAAGGACGGACGGGCCTCCTACGCCGATCTGGCCCGTCAGGTGGGGCTGTCGCAGGCTGCGGCCAGGTCGCGGGTGGTGCGGCTGCTCAAGTCGGGGGTGGTGCACGTGACCGCGCTCGTGGAACCCTCCGCGATCGGGGCCAACGAGCAGCTCGGGTTCGGTCTGCGTTGCCGGGGGGATGCCGAGGCATTGGGCACGGCGCTGGCGGGTGTGGGGTACATCTCTTTTCTGGCCGGCGGGTTCGGCCGCTACGACCTCCTCGGGACGCTGACCGCCTCCGATCGCTGTCGACTGGTCGAGGCGCTGGAGGAAGTGCGCTTGTCCCCGGGGGTCGTCGACGTGGAGACATGGGAGTACCTGTCGGTACGCAAGGAACGACGTGGCGGTGAGCAGATGGCGGAGTGGGTCACGGGCTGAGCAGGCACCCGTGTCCTGCCCGACCTTTGGTGTCTTGTGGTCCTGTGCGCGCCACGCGGGCTGTAACCGGCGGTAACATTTCTGCTGTTTCCGTGTCGTATGTCTTGCATCACGCTTAAGTTACCGGTGAGTATGGAAGGGCTGGTGCGAGCCGTTCGTATGTGTGCGGGTGAAGTGGGAGGCTGACGTGGCGCTTGCGGATACGTTGACCGCTGTGGGCACAGTGGCACTTGCACGATGCGGCGGTCGGCCGTTCGGGACACATCTGTTCTCCCTCTGGCCGGGAGCGGCCTTCGCCGCGACCGCCTACCCCGTGCGTTGCTCCCCCGGGGACAACCTCGCCCTGCACGTGGGCGTGGCCCAGGCTCCCCTCGGTTCTGCGCTCGTGGTCGACGTGTCCGGTGAGCCCGAGTACGGCTACGTCGACGAGATCCTGGCCGTGGCAGCCCGAACCCGCGGTGTGGCCGGGGTGGTCCTGGACGGCTGTGTGCGTGACATCGCCGCCATCGCCCACTGCGAACTTCCCGTCTTCGGAACAGGGGTGGCGGTACGCGAGGCGAGCCACACCGTGGGCGGCTCCGTGGGGCGCCAGATCGACATGGCCGCCGTCGGCCCGGCCCTTCTTCCGGTGCGCAGGGGAGACTGGATCGTCGCCGATGACGACGGGGTCGTCTGCCTGCCTCGAGGACGGGTCAGCACGATCATCGGCGAGGCACTGACCAACCTGACGCAGGAACGGGAGATCGTCGACGCCGTCCACGCGGGCGCCTCCACGCTGGACCTGCTGGACCTGGACCCCTCCCAGGTCGTCGGTTGGGAGGGCGACACAGAAGAACGCCGTGGGCGCAAAGGCAACGGGCGCCCACGACCCGTCGGCCCACACCGGGACACCAGGGGACGCGGTGCCGAGGGGTACCCGGCGCTGCGTTCCTGCCAGGGGCCGTCCCCGGCCGTGGGCGAGGTCCACGACTGAACCCGACCGCCTGTGCCCGTGAGGACGAACCTTGCCCAGGACGTGGGAACCAAGGACCCGCTCAATCCTCGGCGAGCGAGAGCAATTCGTCGATGTAACAGCTCGCCTCCCGAGAGGCGGCCACCGGATCGGCGGCCCGGATCGCCTCGACCAATTGGGAGTGGTCGATGTCCTCGGCGGCCACGGAGGTGCGCTCGACGGCGCTGTCGCCGTGCTCGTAGGCGATGTGTGTGATGCTGGCGTAGACGACCTGGGCGATGTCGTTGTAGAGCTCGATGAGCAGCGTGTTGTGGGTGGCGTTCACCACCGCCTTGTGCAACGCGAAGTCGGCCTCCACGAAGGTACCCATGTCCTGGTCGACGCGGGCCTCCTCACGCAGCGCCATGGCGTGGTCGATGGTGGCCAGGTCCTCTTCGCTGTGGCGCTGGGCCGCCAGACGCGCGGCCTCCACCTCCAATGCGCGACGCACCTCGAGGTTCTCGCGCAGACGAGAACGCTCCAGACGTCGACGCAGGGCACCCCTGAGCTCGCTGGTGGCAAGCACGAACGTCCCTGCGCCCTGACGGATTTCCAACAGACCCGCGTGCGCGAGCGCGCGCACCGCTTCGCGAACGGTGTTACGGCCCACTTCGAGTTGTCCGGCCAATTCCGACTCGGTGGGGATACGATCGCCGACACCCCATTCGCCCGAGTCGATCTGTGTGCGCAGTTGACCGATGACCTGGTCCACCAGACCGGTCCGGCGTGTCGAGGCGAGGGGCACGCGTGTTACCTCCTGAGGGATGAGTCGCCGGGTGGCGAGGCCGGCGCAAGGTGTACGGAGTGTTCAGGGCGGAGCCTAGGCCGGCTGTGGAGAGGAAATGGTCTTGAACGGTAATGCGTTATGCTCATGATGTACATAGGGTCATCCTACGAATATGCGAGCTGTCTCATATGAGTGCCGAAACGGCATCGCACGGTTCCGTGGCGGCCGAGTCCTCCTCGGCACGGTCTGCGCCCCCGCGTACCCGATGGGTACTTCTCCTCGTCGGTGTGGGCATCGCCCTGGCCGCCCTCAACCTCCGCACCGCCATCACCAGTGTCGGGCCGGTCCTCGACGAGGTCACGGCAGGCCTTGGCATGTCCGCGGTCGGTGCCGGAATCCTGACCACACTGCCGGTGCTGTGCTTTGCCCTCTTCGGCGGACTCACCCCGGCCCTGGCCCGCCGCCTGGGTGATCACCACGTCCTGGTCTATGCACTGATCGCCCTCACAGTCGGCCTGACGGCGCGTGCGATCGTCTCCGAACCCTGGATGTTCCTGGCCCTGAGCGTCGTGGCGTTGACCGGGGGCGCGGTCGGCAACGTCCTCCTTCCGGCCCTGGTCAAACAGCACTTCCCACACCGGGTCGGGCTGATGACGACCGTCTACACCACCGGACTGGCCGTGGGGACCGCGATCGCCGCCGGGGTGACCGTACCCGTGGAACAGGCCACGGGGGAGTGGCGGGTGGCACTGGGCATGTACGCCCTCTTCGGCCTGATGGCCGTCCTGCCCTGGTTGGCCGTACTGCGCCATGGAACACACCCCGGCGCGGAGAAGACCGGACTGAGCTTTCTCCAGGTGCTGAGGACCGGAATCGGATGGCAGGCGGTGTTGTACTTCGGTACCCAGTCCGCCGTTGCCTACATCATGTTCGGCTGGTACGCACAAATGTTGCGTGACCAGGGGATGGACGCCTCCACCGCCGGTGTGGTGTTGGCCTACCTGACCACGCTCGGTATCCCGATGTCACTGTTGTTGCCCACCTTGTTGACCCGGGTGCGCAACCACAGGGGCTTCGTCCTTCTGTTCGTGGGCACCTACCTCGCCGGGTTCGCCGGACTCTGGTTCTCCCCCCTCCAAGGCGTATGGGTGTGGACCACACTCATCGGTGTGGGGATGGGCAGCTTCGTCTTCGCCCTGACGATGTTTGCCCTGCGTACCCGCACCAGGGAGGCCACCGCCGTACTGTCCGCCGTCGGACAGAGCCTGGGTTACCTCTTGGGCGGGGCCGGACCGTTCTTCTTCGGTCTGCTGCACGATCTGACCGACGATTGGTACGCGCCGCTGCTCCTGCTGGTGTTCCTGGTCGTGGGGAACCTGGGTGTGGGCTGGTTCCTGGGCCGTCCTCGCTACTTGGAGGATGCCGTGGAGGCATTGGAGCAGGAACCGGCTTGAGGACCGGTCCGGGCCTGTGCTTCTGGTGGCAGGGAAATCTCCACCCCCAGAAGCAGTGAGGCCGGCGTCTTGCCATGAGTGTCCGTATGCAGCGATGTGGTCACCGTGTCCTTCAGCTCGTCAGCGGTTGGAGGTTCCCCGGCACACGAGAATGGGGGCCACCAAGCCTTGGTGACCCCCCCCAAGGGGTGCCCCCGGGTAGGGGACGGAGAAGGAGCCCGGGGGCGCGTGTGGTCAACTCTGAGGCCAGAACCTCGCGTACTCGCATGGAAGAGATACAAGGAGCCC
>DXDP01000240.1 GCA_019115445.1 Candidatus Nocardiopsis merdipullorum | reverse complement strand
ACCCGAATTCCTCCCGGGTGCGTCCGAGTGCTGCGGCGTTGACCGAGGTCGCATGGCTGAGCACGCTGACGGTGTCGGGGTGACGGGTGTCGGCGAGGTCCACGTAGGCGTAGGGGACTCCGTAGTCGTACAGGGTGGAGGCGGCCCAGCTCAGGAAGTGTGTCTTGCCATGTCCGCTGCCTCCCTCGAGGACCATGAGCGGTCGGCGGCCCCCTCCTTGCCACTGTGGATCCGCCAGATCGAAGAAGTGCTGTGCCTCCCTCGCTCTTCCCACCGGTATGTCTACGTGGGCTCGCTCCACACGGTCCTCCCCGGCTTCTCACAAATCCGTCCAAAGTTCATTAATGCGCGTTCTTGCGGACAGTATGAGGAGAGATAGGTTTTGTGACTCATGCGTTACTCACCCTCCTGGACTTATGTGTGCATCCATTCCTTATGGGGCTTTTGTGGCGCATGTGAACACGCTTTGTGATGTCTCGAAACCCCTGCACCACAAGGCATCCGAACTCTCCAGAAGTCCGAAAAATACCTTTCATGGTAACGGACGACCTGGTTTCATGGGCCTGACTTCTGCGGGAGCAGGTCGACCCCCCATGCACAAGAACGGGAGGATAATGGCCCTCACCAGTACCGATGCGACGTTTTCCACAGAACGTGCGGATCCGAACCATGCCCGCACCGAATCGGGGACAACCGACCCCCGTGCTCCCTGGCATTACCCGTGGTGGATCACCCGCTGGTATCTGCGCAGTTTCCACCCGGCTCACCCGGCCCATTCGGCCGAGGGGGACGTGACCTCGACCTCGGTGGCCGGGGCGAGCGCACGGTCGAGGCATCGAGGCCGGGGCCGGCAGGGCGCATTGAGCGGCCCGGCCCCGGTAAGAGCCTGTACGGGCTCCTGTCGGAGCCGGGCTCCCATACGTCGTCACCCCGCACAGCGCGAGAGTCCCACCGCCACTGAAGAGGATGATCCGGCTACGCCACTCGTCAGAGGGCGGCGGCCCGGCGGGCGAGATCGGTGATGTCGCCCCACCGTCCGTTCTCCACCAGGGAGGCGGGGGTGAGCCAGCTACCGCCGACACAGCCCACGTTGGGCAGAGCCAGGTAGGAGGACGCGGACTCCGCCGTGATACCGCCGGTCGGGCAGAAACGGGCCTGAGGAAGCGGGCCGGCCAAGGACTTCAGAAACCCCACCCCACCCGCGGCCTCGGCCGGGAAGAACTTCATCTCGGTCAGGCCACGTTCCAGCAGAGCCATCACCTCCGAGGCCGTTCCCGTACCGGGAAGGAACGGCAACCCGGTGTCGGCCATGGCCGAGACCAGATCCGGCGTGCACCCGGGGCTGACCAGGAACCGTGCCCCCGCCTTGGCCGCGGCGTCGGCCTGCTCGTCGGTGACCACGGTTCCCGCACCCACCACCGCGCCCGGCACCTCGGCGGTGATCTGTTCGATCGCGCCGAGCGCCGCCGGGGTACGCAGAGTCACCTCGATGGCGGGGACACCGCCCTCCACCAGGGCACGGGCCAGGGGAACGGCCGTGTCGGCGTCGGTGACCACCACCACGGGCATGACCGGTGCCAGGGCGAGGATGTCGGCACCCGAGCGGGGAATCGTCGTCATGAAAAACCGTCTCCAGTCGTTCGAGGGTGGATGGGTGACGGGTGGAAAGGACGTGCCACGACGTGGCTGATCCCCCGGCGTGCCCGAACCGTGTTCTCCTGGGTTTCAGAAGATGCCCGCTCCGGCCTCGGCCGGGCCGACGGCTTCTCGCAGGGCCGTGAAGAGCTCTCGTCCGGTGCCGGAGGAGGAGTCCTCACCGGGACGGGCGGCTTCACGCCCGGACAGGTCGGCAAGTACTTCCAAAGTGCCCTGTGTCGCATCGAGGCGGACGGGGTCGCCGTCACGCAGGAGAGCCAGTGGTCCACCCGCCGCGGCCTCGGGGGAGACGTGGATGGCGGCGGGGACCTTCCCGGAGGCACCGGACATGCGCCCGTCGGTGACCAGGGCGACCTTTTGCCCACGATCCTGCAGTACCGACAGTTGCGGGGTGAGTTTGTGCAGCTCGGGCATGCCGTTGGCACGCGGTCCCTGGAACCGGACGACGGCCACGAAGTCCCCGGTCAGCTCACCGTCGGCGAAGGCCTTCTGAAGTGCGGCCTGCCCGTCGAAGACACGGGCGGGTGCTGCCACGACGTGGCGTTCGGGGTCGACCGCGGACACCTTGATGACGGCCCGCCCGAGGTTGCCCTCCAGCATTCGCAGCCCACCGTCGGGGGCGAACGGGTCGTCGGTGCCACGCAGTACCTTCTCGTCACCGCTCTTGGTCGGTGTGTCGATCCAGGACAGGGCACCATCGTCGAGCCGAGGAGTGCGGCGGTAGTGGGACAGTCCGCCACCCATGACGGTGTGGACGTCCTCGTGCAGGAGCCCGGCGTCGAGCAGGGAACCGATGAGGTGGGCCATGCCTCCCGCCTCGTGGAACTGGTTCACGTCCGCGGTGCCGTTGGGGTACATGCGGGTGAGCAAAGGCACCACCTCGGACAGTGCGGCGAAGTCGTCCCAGCTCAGTTCGATGCCTGCGGCACGGGCGATGGCGACCAGGTGAAGGGTGTGGTTGCTGGACCCACCGGTGGCCAGCAGAGCGACGACTGCGTTGACCACGGCACGCTCGTCGATCTGTTTGCCGAGGGGGGTGTAGGAGTCACCGAGCGCGGTGTGGCCCAGCACGCGACGGCCGACCTCGGCGGTGAGTGCCTCACGTACGGGGGTACCCGGCGGTTCGAAACTGGCTCCGGCCAGGTGCAGTCCCATGACCTCCATGAGCATCTGGTTGGAGTTGGCGGTGCCGTAGAACGTGCAGGTGCCGGGTGAGTGGTAGGCGGCGGATTCGGCCTGGAGGAGTTCACGCCGTCCGACCAGCCCTTCCGCGAACTGTTGGCGGACCTGGGCCTTGTCCTTGTTGGACAGACCGGAGGGCATGGGACCGGCGGGGACGAAGGCGACGGGCAGGTGCCCGAAGGACAGGGCGCCGATCAGCAGGCCGGGGACGATCTTGTCGCACACGCCGAGCATGAGGGCACCGTCGAACATGTCGTGCGACAACGCGACCGCGGTGGCCATGGCGATGACGTCGCGGCTGAACAGTGACAGTTCCATGCCTGCGCGCCCCTGGGTGATGCCGTCACACATGGCGGGCACACCACCCGCGAACTGGGCGACGCCACCGGCCTCGGCGACTGCTTTTTTGATGCGTGCCGGGTAGTCCTCGAGCGGCTGGTGTGCGGACAGCATGTCGTTGTAGGAGGACACGATCGCCAGGTTCGGTGTGACCTCGCCGCTCAGAGCGAGCTTGTCTGCCGGTCCGCACGCGGCAAAGCCGTGCGCGAGGTTTGCACATCCCAGTGCCGTGCGTGCGGGCCCTTCGTTGGCGGCGGCGGTGATCTTGTCGAGGTAGGCGGTGCGGGTCTTCGTGCTGCGTTCGACGAGGCGTCGGGTCACTGCGGTGACGACGGGGTGGGTGTCTGTGTGCGCGGTCATGGAGGGCTGCTCCTCTTCGTGCCGCGCCGGGGCGGTGCCGTACGCGGAAGGCGGGAACGGGCTGGGTCGCCCGGCCGGGGGTTCTCCGGCGGGGCGGGGGAAAGAGGGGAGGCTGCCTCCGGGAGCCAGGAGGCGCCCCCTTGACAACCATAAGCTCGTTACAGCAATTAACCAAGCACTCTTGAGAACATTTTTTTACATAACTGACCACTTCTTCTTCACTCACCTGACGTAAGAGCTTCGGTGTGTTCCGGAAGAAGTGGTTCAATGACTCCCATGGCCAGAACCTCGGGACGCCTGACGACCGCAGCCACCAGTGGACACATCCTGGAGATGATCCGCACCGGCACCGCCACGAGCCGGGCGGAGATCGCGCGTACCACCGGCCTGTCACGACCCTCGGTGGCTCTGCGCGTCACCGAACTCCTCGACAACGGGCTGGTCGTCGAGGGCACCGGGGCGGCCTCCAGCGGTGGCCGCCCACCCACTCTCCTCGAGTTCAACGCCGACTCCGGCCTCATCCTCGCCTGTGCCCTCGGCAAAGCGCGCAGCCAGGCCGCCGTGTGTGACCTGAACGGGGAAGTACTGGTGCGCACCCCCGGCTGTCCCGACATGGACAAAGGCCCCGACCACGCGGTGCCCTGGCTTCTCGAC
Source organism: Candidatus Nocardiopsis merdipullorum (assembly GCA_019115445.1). GTDB lineage: Bacteria > Actinomycetota > Actinomycetes > Streptosporangiales > Streptosporangiaceae > Nocardiopsis > Nocardiopsis merdipullorum. The sequence goes on along the minus strand of DXDP01000240.1, from coordinate 2,175 downwards.
ACCTGGACCGAGCAGCTCACCTCACTCGGGCGTGACCCCGCCGATGTACGCGGGGCCGGGATCGGACTACCGGGCACGGTGGAGTTCCGGGCGGGCCACGTCGAGGATCCACCCTTCCTCGGGGCCTGGGCGGGTGTGGCCCTGGCCCCCTTGGTCTTCGAGCACTTCCCCGTCCCGGTGACGGTCGACAACGACGTGAACGTGATGGCTCTCGGTGAGTACATCGCAGGAGGGCACGGGTACTCCGACGACATGGTGTTCGTGAAGGCCTCCACGGGCATCGGGGCGGGCCTGTTGTCGGCCGGCAGGTTGTTGCGCGGTGCGCTGGGAGCATCCGGGGAGATCGGCCACACCCCCGTACGCGACGGGGGTGGCCTGCCGTGTCGCTGCGGCGGCATCGACTGCTTGGAGGCGGTCGCGGGCGGGAGGCGTCTGTTGGAACGGGCCGCCGAGGAAGGGCGGGAGGTCTTGGGGCTCAAGGAGCTCACCGCTTTGGCGGCCGAGGGTGATCCGGTCGCGGTGACGTTGATCCGGGAGTCGGGCCGCCGTCTCGGTGAGATCCTGGCCGGTGCGGTCAACCTGCTCAACCCCGCGGTGATCGTCCTCGGCGGGGATCTCGCCGAGGCCTACGATCACCTCGTCGCGGGCGTGCGCGAAGTGGTGTTCCAGCAGTGCACCGCCTTGGCGACAAGGCAATTGCGTGTGGTCCCGAGTGCTCTGTGGGACGAGGCCGGTGTCCGCGGCTGTGCGGCCATGGTCGCGGAGGAGATCCTTTCCCCGGAGGCGGTCAACGCGTCTTTGAGTGGGTAGACGCCCCAGGCCCTCCACAGCATGTGGACGGTGTTTGCCCTGCCCTGCCCCGGGCACATTCGTCGAAGATCAACAACCAAACCCCCTTTTCCGTCGAGTTTTCCCCTCTCACCCCTTGGCGGTAGTCATGACCTGCCCAGATACCCTTTGCACCGAAGGGTCCGTCTGACCGCGACACTTGACAACTGTTCCCGACTGACGAATAGTCACCCCGCACCGACCCTCACCCGCACATTCGTCACCCCCGTGACCGCGCCCGTGCGGCACCCCGCCCGGAAAGGTCCTCCCCGTGCCCGATCCAGAAGTACTCGTGGCGCTGCTCCTGGGAGCGGCGATCAGCCTGGCCACCAGCGTGGTCGTCACCGCCCTCCAGGCACGACAGATCAGGCGCACCGACATCCGCGCCTCTTCCCGTTCGTCCGCACGCAGCCTGATGAGCGCCTTCATCGCCGAGCGTGACTCCGGCGGCTCCAAGGAGAACTTCCTCACCGACGCCGAAGTGACGGTCATGGCGATGACCGACCGCAAGACACGCGACCGGCTGCGCCACCTCGTTCGTCTTCTACGTGGACACGAACTGCCCGAGGTACAGGAACTGAGCGGGGTCAAGGCCGACCAGGCCCGTGAACTGCTGTGCGACCACGCACTCGAGGTTCTCGGTGCACACCTGCGCTCCGAGCGCCTGCCCGAAATCCCGACTCGGGTGCGCACGATGCTGAACGTCGAGGAAGAAGCCCTCAGCATCCGCTCCGGGGAGCCCACCGAGTCCGGTGAGCCCTTCACCAAGGGTTCGTCGACCACGCGGCCCCGTCCCACCGGAAACAAGGGCACAACACGCAAGAAGACCGCGACCAAGTCCACCCCCAAGTCCACCGGTAAGAGCAGGGCCGCCGCCGCGGAGGCGGAGAAGGACAAGGAAAGCGCCTTCTGGGACGACTGACCCCGCCGACTTCGTTCCCTCGACACACGCTGAACCATCACGGCGAGTCACCAGTGATTGCCGTACGTATGGATGGGAAAGTCGGACACAAGGGACGCCCGCGGGCGTCATGCTCGGCGAAAGAATTGTGCGGCGCTCTTGTGGTCAGTATTCCCGCTCGGAGGCAACCCGAGCGCACAATCGGCGAGGACTTCACCTAGGATCGCCACGCGTGGGGTCACACGTGGCCGAACGCACTCCACACACGGTGCAACCCTCCTCCCCCGGGCCGTGACCGATTCCCTCGGTAACACTTTCGGACACGACACATCCCCACGTCCGACCTCTGCGTTTTCTCCCCCACCCCCGGACACGAGCATCTGCCCCCCTCCGGGGCGTGGTCCGCACGTCGACACGCCCCGTTCTCAAAAGCCACCGAGATTGCA
>DXDP01000021.1 GCA_019115445.1 Candidatus Nocardiopsis merdipullorum | reverse complement strand
GGTCAACGACGCGGAATGGTTGGGAACCGACTGGGTGGGTGGCTATCCCGGGCTGCACGTGATGCTTGAGGAAGTGCCCGAATAGGGCCGGTGGCCTCCTGGGCCCAGGCCCAGGGCTGGGGCAGCGGGTTGCCCGCGCGCAGCCAGGCGTGGAGCGCGTCGAAGGCCTGGTCGGCCGTGCGTAGGGCCTGGAGGGCGTCGGCGGGGCCCTCGGGTGCGTGGCGTAGCGCGGCGGAGAGTTCGTCGAAGAGGAAGTCGGCCTGTTCCTGGGGCGTGGTGGCGCGCCGGTCGGTCATGTCGGGTCTCCTTCGCGAGGTGGAGGCGGTGCGGGCCCGCGACGGCGGCGGGGGAGAGGGGACTTGTGCCGTGGCGGGCCGAGCGCGTCCGGCGGTGTGCGCGGCTGGAGCAGCCGGGCAAGGTCGGCCGGGGCGACGACCCTGGGCGGGTGAGAGCAGGATTCGGGGTCGCCGGTCACGGCAACCGGTCCAGGAGCTCGCGGGCGAGTCGGCGGGCCAGGGCTTCCTCACAGCCGAGCCGGGCGATCACCACGGTCGAGCCGGGGCGGTGGGGCGGGTGTTGGACCCAACCGTCATCGGTGAGGTGGACGGTCGCCCTCCGGTAGCCGAATTCCACGGTCACCGAAGCATCGGTGGGTTCTTCCCAAGGAGCGAGCCCACGCCGCCGCAACGCGGACAGCAGCGCACACCGTGCGATGTCGAAGGTGTCTGAGCGGGGGCCTGCGGATGCTGACATGTTCACCTCACGGTTGCGCCTGCCTTACAGGTCACCACCTTGAGGTTTCTACGGTCGGTCGCGCCATTGTCTGAGAAATTTCTGTAACGGCCAGACAGCATGTGGAAGCGCGGCGTAACATCTCGAACATGAGCGACCCCCCGTTTCCGGAACTCATGACCAACTTCCGTGAACTGCAAGGACTCACCCAGGAACAGCTGGCTTCCCGAATGGGCTGTTCTGCGGCTTCCGTATCCCGATGGGTGAATGGGCAATCCCTTCCGCACCGCCCATTAGTGGAGAAATTGGACAAGGAGCTGTGCGCCGAGGGGAAGCTGATCGCCTCGTGGCGCCAAGCGACCACCGGGCACGCACTCCCCGAGTGGGCCCGGTCCCTGGCCGGGATCGAGACCCGGGCGCGATCGCTACAGTTCGCCTCTCCGGTGCTCGTCCCCGGTTACCTACAGAGCCCTTCCTACGCCGACGCCGTGTTCAGGGCCTGGTGGCCGGATACCTCGGACGAGGAGATCGAGCGGCTCACGCAACTGCGTACGCAACGGCTGTCCCAGTTGCCACAACTGCGTGTCACCGCCGTCTTCCCGATCAGCGGCATCACCGGGTTCGACTCGCTTGTCCGACGTGAGCAGGCCGCGCACCTGCTGGCGCTGGTGGAGACGGGACAGGTCCGAGTCCACCTGGTCCCGGAGGGGACGCTTCTGCTAGCGGTGACCGCCCCTCTGATGGTCTTCCGGTTGCGTACCGGGGAGACGGTCATCACGAGCGATCACGTTGACGGTAACGTCGTCTACGGTGCCGACCGCAATGATCGGCTCGCCTCTCTGATCACGGGAGCCATGGCGGAAGCCCTGCCGGCCCGGCTCTCCCTCGAAGCTTTGAAGGATCTCGCATGAGCACCGAATGGCATAAGAGCACTTACAGCGCTACCGGCGGAAACTGTGTGGAGGTCCGCGAGGGTGTCTTTGGAACGGACGTTCGCGACACCCAGAACCGCGAGGCCGGCCACCTGAGCTTCACGAGTGACGAATGGTCGGCGCTCCTGCGAGGACTGCGCTCCGAGACGCGCTGATCCTCGACATCTTCGGCCCTTCGCTTCGGTGAAGGGTTTTTCATGCCCTACGGGCTTAATAGTCCTGCGGAGCCCTCCCTCATTTTCCTGGGTGGTGACCTGCGACGATGCACCGCCTCTGCACGCGAACCACCTCACTGTGCCCCAAAGCCACGTGACTCAGGCCACTTTTCCTTTCCGCGAGCTCGTGACCAGCCACAACAGCCTGCACGTGAACCGCTCTTCTGGCGCTCGAACCGGATTCGGTGTGCCGACCGCCCCGAACTTCCACGACTACATCCTTACTCGTCAGGTACGTGAGGAGTCGTCCTTTCTTAGTGTGCTGAATGAAGTTTGGCGAGTATCACCCGAACTCATTTATGGCTTGTATATGCCGCCGTGATTCCTGAAGGGCGACGGATGAAGCTGGTTCCCGAGCGCAGCCCATCGATCCATTCCTCCACGAGCGCGTGCGCGTCTTGTGTGTCTACCGTGAGCTGACGGCGGTGGGTGTTTCCTTTCCACAGGTCGACGCTCGCGCTCTCGGGAAGGAACACATTCCAGAAAGCGAAGGAGAACAGGCGTCGCTTGTTACCCTCACCGACCACGCGGAGCCACAGGGGAGAGGCACGGCGCAGTTGCTCGACCTCGCCGTTACGCCCCTTGGTGGCACGTACCTCGTACTGGTCCTTGTAGACGAGCGGCAGGCCTAAACCGGCCATGGGCAGATGCTTCTCCTTGCGTGCGCGATCGTGGATGACGTCCACCCAGCCCTCCGTCTTGATCGGCGGGTCGTAGCCCTCTGGTGTCGGTGAATCATGCCTGGCGCGGAAGTAACGCAGCTCCTGGCCGGCTTTGGCCAAGACCTCCGGCCAGATGGTCGCCTGCTGTGTCCCATTGATTCCAGCGAGGGTGTGGTCCTTGCCCAGAACCGGATAGGGAGAGGTGGGCTCCTCCTCCCAGATGTGCCTCTTGGGCCGGTCACCGTCCGGATCCCAGGTCGCGTCGCAGATCCGTTGCAGGGCCTCGCGGCTCTCCTCGGCCGGGCCCGTGAACAACAGGTGCTCGGCCTTCGTGTAGTGAGCAAGGTCTGGAGAACGAATCAGGGTCGGATCAGAGTCCCATGGCAGGCCTTTCTCCGCCCCCAGGACACGAAGACCACCGAAACCACGGTGCACCCGAGCCCCCAAACCGCCATAGGTGAGGTTGAGCCAGAGCGCGGCCAGTGCGCATCGATGGGCGTCCTTGGACTCTTGGTCGTTTCCCATGAGCCGTACCTGGAGGGAGAACACCTCGTCAGGGGGGATGAAGTCCTTGGTATGGGCCCTGCCTTTGGTGGTCAGGCCCGGTCCCAACAGGTAGGCGACCCATTGTTCCTGCTCACGATCGGGCACCAGCTCCCGTAGCTCCTTCTCGGAAGCCGCTGGTTGCCGTGGAATCCGGAGTCTGATCGGGGAAGCGTGCTTGGTCGATCCCAACACCCGGTCCTCCACCGCTCGCAGCCGATGCAGGTCATCGCCTACGTAGGTGCCGGCCATCGCGCGCAACCAGTAACGCATGCCGCCGCGCAGGGAGGTAACACGGATCTCTGGCCGGGCCTGTAGGTAGCCCTCACCAGGGGGTGTGGCGGAATTGAACACCGGGGTGGTCACCTGAAGCTTGAGCGTGGTCCACATGGGTCACCTCTGTTCCGAGCGCCAGTGCGCGTGTGTGAGGGGAGCGGTCAGGGGCCGGTCGTCCCACAGGATCTGGGAGAAGACCCCGGCGATGAGACACCAGGCCCCGGCTTGGAGGAGTGCGGCCACAGCGGCTCGCGGATAGTCGGTCAAAGCCTCTCGGAGGAGATGACCGTTCTCGCTGAAGACGGGCACGACCCAGGCCAGACCGAGTAACGCGATGAGTAGTGCGTGTACGGAGGCGATGATCCACACCAACGCCGATCTCGCCAGGGAGGTGAAGGGACCGACTCCACTGTTGCGGACGTTGGTAACCAGGTATGCGAAGGCCGCGGTGGCCAGGAGGGCGGCGACGAGCATCGGGCCGACCACCGGTTCTGGCCCGGCCTCCCTCCCCGGCACATCCATTCCACCGGCAGCGAAGGCGGCGCCCCACCAGGACGGGTGCATCGTGGTCACCATGAACATGCCGATCGTGGCCGCCGCCGGCACCCGAAGTAACCAGGGCAGCGTCCACGCACGTCCGTGCAGGACGACCCCGATGAGCCCGACGACATAGGTCGCCCCGGCCAGGACCGCAGAGGAGCTCAGGGTTGACCACTCGGTGAAGGGCACTGATTCCCACCAAGGAGAGATGAGGGCCCCTGCTGAGGAGAGAACAGCCAAACCGACAGTCAGCGCGGCCATGAACTTGCCCCACCGGGGGCACTCCGCCAGGGAGAACACAGCGTGGGCGCTGGAGAAGATCCGGTAACGCGGAAGCAGATGCCGGCCGACGATCCAGGATGCGAAGCCGATGTCTTCGGTTGAGTATCGGGTAACGCGATTCGAAGCGAGCAGACGTTTGGAGTTGATGGCCAGAGGCGGCCCTTTTCGGGGGGGCGGTGCGTGGCTTCCGAAAGTACCGCCCGCTTTCGGCCCGGGGAACTCGAACAGCAACAGATCCGTTTCGGCTTCGATCTCAGAAGCTTTGGCGGATTCCAACGCCGGGAGTGATTCATGACGACCGAGGAGCTCCGCCCATTCCCACCGGGCTTGGCGGGTCCGACTGAGGAGGATGTCCTGAGTCCCGGTGCCGAAGATGTGGGACGCCATGTCGGCGGGAACGAACCTGATCTTGGCCCGGACCCCTCGATAGGGCTCGCTCAACGCGAGGAAACGCTGTCGGGCCGCCACGGGTAGGAGTACTTCGACTTCGGTGTTCGTCAACGCGAGGCCGTCCTGGCCTGGGGAAGGACGTAGGGTTCGCCACACGGCTTCACTCGTCCAACACCAGGCGAACCACTGATGGTTAAGTCCCAATTTCTTCCCTTGGGCTTTTCCCTCCAAGACCGAGATAATGGTCAATGGCTGGTACAAAGCGGCTCGGAGCCTGGCCGGGTGCTCCCTCAACAGCCGAGCGATGTCCTCGATGGCCTCGTCGACGGCTTGAGCCTGCACAGTGTGCCCCGGAACAGGGCTGAGCAGGTCGGGGATGAGTGCATACGCCTCGACCAACCCAGGGGCGGCGCCTAGTACACCAACGTCGGTTTGCTCACGGAAGCCTGACCGGTGTCGTTGGAGCGCTTGGCCCACCCCCATTTCGACCCTGTGACACAGACGAGGCTCGACTCCGGCCCCCGTGGCGTCAGGCCCACCCGCTTCCCTCTGCACGGTCACCCTCCGGACTCCAGGTGTTCCTCGAACAGGATGCGCATACCGAGTCCGAACTCGGTGAGCTTGACTCCCGGAGGCCGGCGCACATAGGCGTAGCCGTCCAACAGCGCCCCCTCGGGCACAACGGACGCTGTGCGTTCCTCGAATACGGCGAGTTCCCGAGCGATCATCTCCACGGGCAGACGGCGCAGCGGGATCCGCAGGCTCTTCTTGGCCTTCTCGGGCAGGACATGGGCTTGTGCGTCGTGGCCCAGACTGAGCAACCATTCCGCTGTCGCGATCAGGTACGGAACGGTGGCCCTGTACCCACCCGAAAGGTGGAAGAGGACTTTTTCCTTCCGTTCGAGCAGGGGATGGATCTCACGGCTCCGGTTGCCGACGAGCAGCCTGGCCATATACCCGAGGGCCTCCATGGCCCGCTCGAACTCCGCGCTTTGTTGGGTGTCCAGACCTTCGACGCTGAGCACGAGGATCTGACCACGCTCGGGACGAACAAGCCTGGTGTCCGGGCCCACCCCACCCAAGTACAGGACGCGGTCCACATCGCCCTTGGCCATGGCGATCGCCGTCCAGACCGCGCAGGCGCGCCCGTCCTCGGTGTCGCTGGAGAGCAGGATGGTCAGGTCATCATCCGCGACCATGTTCGGGTTGTAGGTGCGTACGGTGTCCAGCTCTGCGGACAGCCCACGGTAGGAGGCCCATTTATCGGCCTCCACGTCCGCAGCCAGTTCCTTGAAAGAGGCGAGCGAGTTGCGTGAGGGCAGTTCGATACCGGTACCCAGTCCGAAGGCCTCCTCCAACCGTTCGGTGACCTTGTACACATCGGCCAACCCCAGCTTGTCCCTTTTCCAGAGGTCGCGTACCTCCTCTCCGCTGGGCACCATCCGGCCCACCCTCTCCAGATGACCCTTTTCGAAGAATTCCCGGAGACTGATCCCGACAGAGACGACGTGAACCGTCATGCCTCACCCCTGCGCGCGCTCATGTACCCGTAACCCGCCGATGTCTTCGCTCCCACGCCCAGATCATCGACTGCCTCTTTGAGCCGATTCGCGGTGAACCCAGTGATCCGTTCGCTGTCTCCGACCAGGTCGGCAGCGAAGGTTCCGCTCGTGATTGTCAGGAATTGGACGGGCACCGGCTGATGGTGCTCCGCAGGAGGTTCTGGATCCTCACCTTCCCGCCGCTCCCGCGTGGAGTCGTAGTAGGGCTTCACGTGTGGGGTGAGGACGTCGATCGACACCGTCACCGGACCCTCGCAAGGGAGAGCGTCCAGGAAGCGCACTGAACCTCGTGCGCTCTCATCAAGTTCCTTCTCGGCAGCCGACCGAGATGGTGGAAAAGGAGACCCGAACACCTCACGAAATATCTCCTGCCACTTGGTCGACTTGGCGGCCTTGTCCCACATGAAGGCCGCCGCCACTCCCTTGAGCCCGGAGCCGGGGATGATCGGCCATCCATAGGTACCGTGCAAGGCGATGCCGAGTTCGTGGGCATTGCCCTTCTCTCCGAGCCCGACGGCGACCCGCCACTGCGGTTCCAGGAGGACGCGGGCCACGTGCAGGCCTTGGGAACGCAGCTGAGTGAGCGCGCGTTCGCGACGCCGGGCCGCGCGCGAGACGTCGACCTGCCCCAGGTCGTGGTCTTGGGCCCAACGCAGCAGTGCGTGACCTGCCTGCCGGGGCAGCTCCACCTTGGCCGGCCCCTCGGGAACGAATGCGGTGCGGCGCAAAACGATCAGTGAGTTGGCGTCTCCTGCCGCGCCCTTGCCGATCAGGGTGGGGTGCGGGTGTGCGTCGGTACCCCATTCGACCTGGAGGTGACCGCCGAGGTGACCGCTGCTGGGCACCGGCATGACCGCTCGTTGGGTGGCTCCGGGATCGGAACGGCGCTGAGTTGCCAACCGCGGACGGCCCTCGCTCCCGCCCCGGGACCCGGGCCGTCGTGTGCCGGCCGTTCCGGGTACGGACGACCGCCCTGGGGGAGGAGCGGGTACGGGGGCACCGGAACTCTGCCTCTTCGGCATGTTGGCGGGTGAGAACCTTGCCCGGCTCGGCTCACCCGAAGGCGGGGTCTTCTCCTCGCTCACCGATCCCCCTCCCCTGCAGAACGGTTCGCCGTCGGCTTCGTACTGGGATAGACGGCGTCCGCCAACTTGCGCAACCAGGAGAACAGGACCGCCACTTCTCGACCGGCCCGCGCGTAGGTAGCCCAGTCCATGTCGCCCAGAGCCGAGAGCGTCTCCCGGTGAACCCCGGGTTCCTCGGCGCTGACGAGGCTTTCGTGAAGCAACCCCTTATCGGCCAGGTGGGCACGGATCTGCCGGGCGACGTCCCGATAGGCCTGCGTTAGGCGCTCCGAGGACGCTGAGTTCGAACGGGCGGCGATGAACGCGTAGGTGGCAGCCAGACCGCTGCCGTGCAGTTGGACCGGCAGATGACGAAAGCGCGAGCGTAGTTCCTTCGCGTTGTCGCCTGTGGCCTCGGGGAGGAGTCCGGCCGCGGTGGTGGCCATGTCCTGGTCGATCCTGCGCATCAGGACGTGCCTCCCTCAGGGTTCTGGTCGATTCCGGCCAGGCGCGTCCACACCAGCCCCTTGCCGAGAGTCTCGTCCCCGCCGAACTGATGCAGGGTCGTTCCCGAGCCGTGCAACAGTGAGGTCAGCAGGCGCACGTGGCTGGGATCGGGATCTGCGGCTCCCGGAGCGGCACGCAAGGTCAGCCTGGAGGCCAGTAGCGTTTCTGCGGGGAGGTACTCGCTGTGGAAGGGGCCGTTCTCCACGGTCTTGGCCTCGTCGAGTTGGACTCGGACGCTGACCTCCGTCCCCTCTTCCACCAGAGCGCTCATCGCCTCACTGTTCACGAGCACCAGGTCCCGGGTGAATTTGTCGGCAAAGGGAGTGAAGGCGTCCTCTGCGGCGAAGGCATCGGTGCGGATTTTCTCGGCCCACTCCTTGAGAAGCCGATTCGGGGTGCCGGAAGGGGTGCCGTCCACGGCCAGGACGAGGGGGCCGAATACCTGGTCGCCGACCCAGCCGTGTCCAGAGGAGAGGGCTTCCCCGGGCTCGGCCGGCAGAGTCGGGCCTTCGGAACCGGCCAAGGACCGGTACTTGC
>DXDP01000239.1 GCA_019115445.1 Candidatus Nocardiopsis merdipullorum | reverse complement strand
CGTTGCGGGTACACCGTGAAGTGGGCGGATCGTCCCGTCCCGGGTGATGTTTCGCCCATGGCCTGGCGACTCATCGCCCCGGGGAGGCCCACGTGATGGGTTCACCGTGTTCCAGGTAGAGAACCGTTCCTTCCCGTCGAGCACGGTCCCCCTGAACGATTCTGCGTGCCAGCCGTGCGACCGTGGCCTCTTCGATCGAGGACACCTCGTGGAAGGCGTAGCCGGTCAGCTCTGCCTGGTCGAGGACGATCCGGTCCACCCATGTCCGGTCGAGCACTCCCCCGTCGAAGACGAACAACAGTCTGTCCCCATGGGCAAGGGTTGGTGCCCAGTCCGTGACCAGGAGACGTCCGATCGGCGGGGTGATCCCCAGCTCTTCCTTCACCTCACGTACCACCGCCTGGGTGGGTGTCTCCCCGTACTCGATGTGTCCGCCGGGGATCTCCAGGTGGTCCTTGTAGGAAGGGACCACCATCATCACTCTGTCGAGGTGATCGTAGAACAGGGCACCGGCCGCGGTTCGGGGACGTGCGAAGGACTCGGTGGGATCAACTGTCATGGTTTGAGACCAACCCTTCTGTGCTTCTCCATCGTCCTCCACGGACGTGCTTTCGGGCGTAGCTCCTTCTTGCCCCCACTTTCACCTGCTCGATAATTTTTACAACTGTCCACTGTGTAAACTCTGGTGTATGACCTACGTGATTACTCAACCATGTGTGGACGTGTTGGACCGTTCCTGCGTGGACGAGTGCCCCGTGGACTGCATCTACGAGGGCTCCCGAGCCCTGTACATCCACCCCGACGAGTGCATCGACTGCGGTGCCTGCGAACCGGTGTGCCCGGTCGAGGCGATCTACTACGAGGACGACCTGCCGGAAGAGTACGAGCCGTACATGGAGGACAACGAGACGTTCTTCACAATGTCGATACCTGGTCGTGCGACGGCTCTGGGCTCGCCCGGTGGTGCCACCGACATCGGTCCGCTGGAGGTCGACGCACCGCTGGTGGCAAGTCTTCCCCCGCAGTCCGAGTAGGAAGGCAAGGATTGACCGAGACGAAGCGGAATCAACGACCGACGGGACGTCGTGGGGAGGTGTTACGGCTCCTACGAGAGAGTAACCACCCGATGAGTGTCCCCGAGATCGCCGAACGGCTCGGGGTCCATGCCAACACTGTCCGCTTCCACCTGGAAACCTTGGTCTCCAACGGCCAGGTGGAGCATCTCACCGCCGACCGTGGTTCCCCGGGCCGTCCGGCCCGCCTGTACCGGCCCGTTCAAGGCATGGACCCCACAGGGCCCAGACATTACCGAGAACTCGCCGAGGCTCTCGCCGATGGCCTTGCCGACACCCCCGATCCCAGGCGTCGGATGGTCCAGGCCGGTCGGTCCTGGGGGCGACGGCAGGCGGCCGCGACCACGGCCGACCCGTCCGATCCGATCGCGCGGCTGGTGCGTATGCTCGCCGAGTTGGATTTTGCACCCGAGCGGCCCACCGACCGACGTTGCATAGGGTTGAGGCACTGTCCGTTCCTCGAGCTGGCGTTGGATCGCCCCGAGGTGACCTGTCCCCTCCACCTGGGTCTGATGCAGGGGGCGATGGAAGCTTGGGGCAGCTCCGTCACCGTCGACCGGATCGACGCCTTCGTCGAACCGGACCTGTGCCTGGCACGTCTGAGCACCGACGAGCCGTCGTGACGGTGCCGGTCAGTGTTCGCGTAGCCGAGCGACGTTGTGCAGCCACTCGTCGATGACCCGGTCGGCCTGTTTTTGATCGGTACGCATCAGGCGGGTCAGTTCGAGGCCGCGAACAAGTGCCATCAGGGACTCGAAGGCCGTCCGTGCGGCTTCGGGGTCGGCGATACCCGCGTGTTCTTCGAAGATCTCGTACAGCGTGGAGCCGAGTTCGCGTTCGGCCGGCAGCAGTGCGGCACGCAACTGCGGGTCGGTGCGCGAAGCGACCCACAATTCGATGGCGGCCTGGTACGGGGGGCCCGCCATCGCCGACCGGACCGCTCGAACCATCTGTTCCAGGGCCTGGGGGCCTTCACCGAGGTCGGCCACGAGCTCGGTGAGGTTGCGCAGGCGTATGTCGGCGATGTGGTGGATCGCGGCCACGAGCAGTTCCGACTTGGCACCGAAGTGGTGCAGGAGGGCGCCCCGGGACACCCCCGCCTCGTCCTGGATCCTTTGTGTTGTCGTGCCCGCATAACCATGGGTCACCAAACAACGAATCGTCGCATCAAGAAGCGCCTCGTTGGTTCTTGCGCGTTGTTCCTTACGTGTCAGGCCACTCACGCTCCACACCCTAACCAGGGCGGGGGGTGGGGCGCCCCGTCTCGAAAAGCAGCGGTCCCGCCGGGGTTTTCGGCGGGACCGTTCAGCACGATCTCGGGTCCAAGACCTTCGACGGTCACAGCTCTTGCAGTTCACCGGCGATGATCTGGTCACGCAGCCGGAACTTCTGGAGCTTGCCCATGGCGTTCACCGGAAGACTGCCCGCGACGTACCAGGCCTTGGGTGTTTTGTGGGGTGCCAGACGTGCCCGGAGGTAATCGTGCAGTTCCTCCGAGGTGGGTGTTGGTCGTGTCGTGTCCAGATGGACGACCGCGGCCACGCTTTCTCCCCAGGTCTTGTCCGGCAGGCCCACCACGACCGCGTTGTCGACGGCCGGGTGTGTGGCCAGGACCTCTTCGATCTCTTTCGGGTAGATGTTCTCCCCACCGCGGATGATCATGTTCTTGAGGCGTCCGGTGACCGTCACATACCCACGCTCGTCCATCGTCCCCAGGTCACCGGTGTGCAACCACCCCTGGGGGTCGATCGTTTTCGCGGTCTCCTCCGGCAGGTCCAGGTAGCCGATCATCTGCAGGTAACCGCGCGCACAGATCTCCCCTTCGGTCCCGTTCGGTTGGATCTTGCCGGTCCCCGGGTCCAGGACGGCCACCTCGACGTTGGGCAGCGGCCTGCCGGCAGTGAACAGGTTGTCCTCACGGCTGTCCGTCGGCCGTGTTTGGCAGACGATGGGGCTGAGTTCGGTCTGGCCGTAAACCGCACTGACCTTGGCACCGCACACCTTGTCCCAGCTTTCCACCAGTGCCGGTGGCACGGCGTCGCCGCCGGACATCACCACTTCCAGTGAGTCCAGGTCGAAGCTTTCCAGGTCGGGGTGGGCGAGCATGGCGTGCAGCATCGCGGGGACACCGCCCAGGATCTTGGCCCGGTACTTCTGTATCGCTGTGAGCATCGTCGTGGGGTCGAAGACCTCACCGAGCACGAGCGTGGCCCTTTGATGGACCGTCCCCATCCCGGCCAGCCCGCACCCTGCCGTGTGGAACAGGGGCAGGGCGGTGGCAAAGGTGGCACCTTCGGGGGCTTCGCAGCGTTCACGCACGTCGACCGCGTTGGTCACCATGGCCATGTGTTTGAGTACCGCCGCCTTCGGGCGGCCGGTGGTGCCGGAGGTGAATTGGATCTGTGTGGGTGAGTGTGGGTCGACATCGGGCAGGTCGTCCCGTTTTTCGGTGCGGCGTACCTCGTCGAGCCAACCCTCGAGGGCACAGGCCTCACGCACGGTGGGTACTTGGGGAAGCACTGCTGTGATCAGCGACGCCATGTCGGTACCGCGGAATCCGTCGACGTGGAAGACACCGACCGCGTGTGATGTGTGGAGTGCGTACTCCAGTTCGGCGCTGCGCAGGGCGGGGTTGACGGTCACGAGCACGAGCCCGCTCAGTGCGGCTCCGTACTGCAGCACGACCCATTCGGGCACGTTCGGGGCCCACACCGCCACGTGTTCACCGGGTCGGAAACGGTCGAGCAGCCAGGCGGCGGCGTGTTCGGCGTCCTCCAGCAACTCGCCGTAGGTCCAGGTGCGTGCTTCACGTTCGGGTGCCACCGACACCAGGGCGAGCTTGTCGGGGGCCTCGGCCGCTGCCTGTTGCAGGAGTTGGCCCACGCTGATGTCGAGGACCGGTCTGCTGGTGTCTGCGGGCCACAAGGACTGGGTGAGGTGCCTCATCGCTTGCTTCTCTTTCGTGCTGCGTCCTTTTCGGCGAGTTCTCGTTGCATCTCGGCGATCTCGTCCTCGCCCGGAACGCTGCCGCCACCGTCGGGGATGAATCGGCCGGTGTCACGCCACTGGACCGCGGTGTCGAAGCCGTGCTCCTGGGCGAAGTCGACGAACCAACGGCCTTCGGGAGAGTGGCGGGTGATGCCGTCGAAGAGAATGGCGAGGTTCTGGGTGCTTTGCAGGCCCATGTTGTCGTAGGCCTGGTTGATCATCATCTTCTGCATGACGAGCTGGTTGATGGGGACTCCCGTCATGCGGCCCGCGAGCTTTTCGACGGCTTCTTCGAGGTCTTCCTCGGGTACGGCGTCGATGACCAGCCCCCATTCCTTGGCCTGGACGCCGTCGATGGTGTCGCCCGTGAGCAGCATGCGTTTGGCGCGTTCGGCACCGATGCGGTAGACCCACATCGCGGTCGTGGGGCAGCCCCACACGCGTGCGGGCATGTATCCGATCTTGGCGTCCTCGGCCATCACGACCAGGTCGCACGAGAGTGCGATGTCGCTCCCGCCGGCGACCGCGTACCCCTGGACCTGCGCGATCGTCGGTTTCGCCGATCTCCAGAGTGAGAAGAAGTGGTCGGTGTTGGCCTTCATCATCCGGAAGTCCTTGATCGGATCCCAGACCTTGTCCTGGTGCTCCTCACCGCTTTCGGCGTACACCTTCAGGTCGTAACCGGCGCAGAACGCCCGTCCCGCACCACGGAGCACGATGACACGTACCGTTTCGTCCTCGTTGGCCGCGACGACGGCGTCGCTGATCTCACGTGCCATCTCGGCCGTGATCGCGTTCAGTCTGTCCGGTCGGTTCAGGGTGATGTAGGCGCGGTGCTCATCGACCTCGTAGTCGACCGTGTTGCCACTGAATGTCATGGACCCCCCAGTTCACCAGCAGTGATACCTCACACATTTACACAGTCCGTCCAGACTGTCAACGAATGGAGGTGTGGTGTCCGCGCTGAACACAGGGAGCTATGGTCCGTGCAGCAACACTCACTCTTCTTCGGCGTCGTCCTCCGGTGAGTTCTCTTCCTCGGGGGCTCGAAGCCGGCTCGCGAGCCGGTAATCGACGCGGATGTCCTTGTGGACCACCCCGGTACGGACGTTGTCCTGGGGAAGGCCCGTACGTTCACTGCCGGAGGTGCCTTCGTGCTCGGGTTTGCCCCACACTCGTGACCTGATCTCGGGCACCTCGTGGAAGGTCAGTTCGTCGGCGGACACCGAAGCGCTGATCTCCGTGTCGTACTCGGGTCCTGTTCGCTCACCCATGGCCCCTGCCTTTGGGTAGTACGTCCCACGGTCACCGTGTGTGCGGACCGCGGTGATGTTTGCTATTGGTCCGTGTCCTCGAAGTACTCCACGAGGGCACCGAAATCCTGACCCATGCTGTTTTCGTCGGGGTCCTCCCTCGTGGCCGTTTCCGCGTCCTCACCTGCAGCTTCCCCCGCACCTCGGCCTGCGTCCTCACCCGCGGCTTCCCCCGTGTCCTCACCTGCGTCTTCCCCCGCGTCCTCGCCCGCGGCTTCCCCCGCGTCCTCGCCC
>DXDP01000238.1 GCA_019115445.1 Candidatus Nocardiopsis merdipullorum | reverse complement strand
CTTGTCGAGGGCCTGGAAACGGCCGAAGTACTTGTCGACACCGTGGGCGTCGATGACGGGCGTGGATGACATGGTGGGCTTTCCTCTGCATGGGTGGGGGTCGTGTTCGTGGGTTGCTCAGCTTTCCCCCTCGGGCGGATCGCTGATGTACAGCAGGTAGGCGTCCAGCATCGTGCGTTCGGTGAGCAGGCCCTCGGTGTAAGTCTCCAACGCAGGGAGGATCATCTCCTCCGACCACTCGCGCATGATCCGGCGGAAGTCGATGTCTTCACCGGGTTCGCGCTCCTGGAGCGTGATGAGCAGCAGGATCGACCCGAGCCCGGCCCCGGCGAGCCAGCGGGCCCGTTTCGCGGGGTCCCGGCTCGGCCGGATGACGCCCTCCTCCACGCCCTTGGCCAGGTACTCCTCGGCGTCGGTGAGCGTGCGCTCGTACAGGACCTGAAGCAGCTTCCCCCCGGTCTGGAGTGCCCGAACAAGGTAGGCGAGTATTCCGGCATATTCCTCGACCTCCGCTATCTGGTGGAGGAAGGTCTGGGAGTCATGGCTGGTCAGGGTCTCGGTCTTGGTCTCACGGATGAGCTGTATGACGTGGTCGTCGCAGGCCTCGCGCAGCTTCTCCTTGGACCCGAAGTGATGGATGACCAGCCCCGCGGAGACCCCGGCGTGTTTGGCGATGGCACGCACGGAAACACCGAACCCCTGTTGACCGAAGCACTCGATGGCCGCATCACGGATGCGGGCGCGGGCGGTCAGATCACCTCTCGATGCTGAACACATGTTCAATACATTAAACGACTGTTCAGTCTGGGGCAAGAGGGTGCTTGTACCGACCCGTAAACTCTGGTCACGGCGCCTGCGGGCGCAAGCGGTGTCGACGAAGAGGAGTCCGATGACGCAGGTCGCGGTCGCACAGTTCGCGCCGGGGCAGGACAAGGACGAAAATCGGCGTTCGGTGGTGGAGCTGACCGCCCGCGCGGCCGCCGAAGGGGCACAGGTCGTGCTCCTGCCCGAGTACGCGATGTTCACCGCATCGCGTGTCGATCGCCGCTACGTCGATGCGGCCGAGCCACTGAACGGACCCTTCCTGACGGCCGTCGCGGATGCGGCCCACCGTGAGGGCGTGTATCTCGTGCTCGGGGTGAACGAGTCCCTGGGCAAGGGCGCCGATCGCTTCATGAACACGCTGGTCGCGCTCTCTCCCGAGGGCGAGCGGGTCGGGCTCTACCGCAAGATCCACCTCTACGACGCGTTCGGGGTGAAAGAATCCGACGTGGTCGCCCCGGGGCCGATCGACGAACCGGAGACCTTCACCGTCGACGATGTCGTCTTCGGTCTCCAGGCCTGTTACGACCTGCGTTTTCCGGAGGTGACCCGGCGTATCGCCGACGCGGGTGTGCACGTGCTGCTTCTGGCCGCCCAGTGGGTCCCGGGCCCGTTGAAGGAGGATCACTGGCGTACTCTCGTCCGGGCCCGAGCGATCGAGAACACCGTGTACGTGGCGACCGCGGGGCAATCGGCGCCCGGGGGTGTGGGCCACAGCATGATCGTCGACCCGGTGGGGACACCGGTGGCGGCGTTGGGGGAAGAGGCCTTCACCGTGACCTCCGCCCAGGTCTTGGCGCGCAGGGTCGAGAAGGTACGTAACACCAACCCCGTGCTCTCCCTCCGCCGCTTTTCGGTCACCTCTCGCTCTTCAGGGTGAGTTTGTTTCTCGTGTGAGCGGGCAGTCAGTTGGCGAACCGGACGAACGGGCAAAAGTAGTCCCTGAGGAAGAGGCCTTCCCAGGCTTGGTTACTTAGGGTTATGATCTACATGCACGGAGTGATTTGGATCGATCCGGGCCCTTCCGGCACTCAGAGCTTCTGATTCAATAATGAGCCGGTAACTATCGGCCCGCCATTCTGTCCTAAACCACGGGGGGAGCAAGGACATTGCGCGGAACGAGCACGATGTGCGAACCAGACACAGCGCACCACAACGCACCCGACCCCTACGTCTACGATCCGCTCACGCTGACCACGGCCCAGCGTGAGGGGAACGCCTGCGCCGTGTGTCACGCCCAGTGGCCACGGCCTCGGAGAATCCTGGGTGTCCTGCCCGACGGAGGCTCGGTCCACGGCTGCTCGGAGTGCGCGGGGCTCATCGGCCCGGCGCCCCACACATCCGTCGAGCGGCACCTGGCCGCAGCACATTGACAAGAGCACGGTCGCGCTCCGGGGCCAGGGGGAGGGAGGACCCGGAGCGCTCCCGCCGACGTGCCCGCTTCCATGGGGAGGAGGGGAATTGAGCACGTCCTTCCAGGGTGGTCTACGGTACGACGAACACGCCCTGTGAGCATGTTCCGGGACAACGATACTCTGTGTTGCCCACCATAGACGTGTAGTAAGAAATATTCACCGGACTATTTCTGAGGCCGTGGCCCACCCCAGGCCACAGCACACACCCTCCGTGCTGTGCGACGGATCAGGCAGCGATCCGATGCACCACATCCACAAGGATGTCACGGCCCTCGGCCGCCTCTTCCGCGCACAGTGTGAGCGCCGGAGCCATGCGCAACACGTTTCCGTGCACGCCCCCCTTGCCGATCAAGAGCCCGCGTTCCCGAGTGCCTTCCAGAACCTGCTCGGCCAGAGCCGGAGCGGGTGCACCGGTGGCCGGGTCGACCATTTCCACCGCGAACATCAGACCCTTGCCGCGTACATCGCCGACACAGGCAAGGTCGGTCAACGGATGTAGTCCCTCGAGGATCTCCGAGCCCCTGTGCAGGGCATTGGTCTGCAGATCATGATCGAGCACGTAATCGAGGGTTGCCCCGGCGGCGGCCATGGACACCGGGTTGCCACCGAAGGTCGCCACACCCAGGGCACTCAAACGATCCATCAGATCCCCACGGGCGACCACCCCACCGACCGCGAAACCGTTCCCCAGACCCTTGGCGAAGGTCAGCGCATCCGGTATCACCCCGTAGTTGCCGATACCGAAGAAACTCGTGCCACTCCGTCCCCACGCCGTTTGGACCTCGTCCGAGATGAAGAGGATGCCGTGCTCGTCCAGGACCTCCTTGTAGGCGGAGTACAGGCCGTCCGGCGGCATCGCGAACCCGGACACACCTTGGACGGGCTCGGCGATCAGACAGGCCACGTTCGGCGCGGTCGTGTCCAGAACGTCACGCAGATCGGACACGCACGCCTCGATGTACTCCTGGTCGGACATGCCTCGAAAAGCCGCAGCTGTGCGATCGGTGCCGTGCAGATAGTGCACGTTCAGTGGAGACAGTGAGGAGTTCTTCCAAACGCGATTACCGGTCACCGCCACCGTGCCGAACGAACGTCCGTGATAGCTGCCGCGCAAGGCCAGTACTTCGTCGCTGCCACGTGCGTGGGTGGCCAACAGCAGCGCTGTCTCGTTGGCCTCGGTCCCGGAATTGGTGAAGAACACCTTCGCGTCCGGGATCTCCGAGAGCCGGGCGATCTTCTCGGCCAGCTCCACCTGGCTACGGATCAGGTAGAGGGTGGAGGTGTGCACGATCCCCTTGGCGAGCTGCTGCTCGACCGCCGCACGGACCTCGGCCACGTCATAGCCGAGCATGTTGGTCGCGATGCCGGTGAAGAAGTCCAGATAGGTGTGTCCTTCGGAGTCGACTACGCGCGAGCCCTTGCCGCTGACGATCTCCAGGGGAGAGTCGTAGTAGAGGGGCATCCAGGAAGGCATGACCGCGCGGTGGCGCGAGAGGAGTTCCGACATGCCACCCAGTCTCGCCCGGAGCCGGGGCCTTTGGCCAGAACCAACCTGTGGACAGTGTGCGGTACGAACCTTCGTTGCGCAGGGTCACTTCGCTCCGGAGCTTTCCGGGCACATGTCACTGAGAGTGATAGTTGTGGAGGTTTCTTCTGTTCCACGGGTGCCGAGCGCGCGAATCCAGGACAATGATCTTCATGAGCGGAGAGTAGCCGTTCGGTCACTTGGTCGGGCGCGGGGGGCGTCGTGAGATCACTGCAGGACGACGAGCAGATCACGCAAGGCCGGTTCGGTGTAAGGGTGCCACCGGGAGCGCACCCGGATCTGCTCGTCCCCCGAAGTGCCAGGACCGGGATGGGGGCGGCGTCACTGCGATGGAAGTCCCCGGCCGACCACTCCGCTCTCCGTTCCCTGCTGGCATATCTGCGCGCATGTCTGCGCCGCGAAGCCGTGCACACACACGCGCTGCGGGCCGAGGAGCTCAACAGCAGAAGCTGCGTCTGTCTGCCGGTCGGCCCCGAACCACTCTTCACCGGGACCACGGAGTTCGTCCCCACCGAACCCGGGGTCGAGCGGGTCGCACGTTCGGCCGCCCTCCGAGGACAAGCACTGCGCTACGGTTACCCCCTGGTGATCATGGACTCCAAGGACGGAAAGCTGGCCCTTCCGCTGCTCACCGTGGACATCCGTCTCGACTCCTCCGGCGACGGGGCGTGGGAGAAGTCCG
>DXDP01000237.1 GCA_019115445.1 Candidatus Nocardiopsis merdipullorum | reverse complement strand
GTCATCGCCGCCGCGAACGTCTCCGCACACGCAGGCCGCTCCTCCTTGGAAGAGGTACGCCGTGACCTGCTGCCCGCACTGCTGGAGACCACCGCCCGCATCGAGGCGGATCTGGCCGCGGTGTCCCGTCGCGGCGCCCACGGCTGATCATCGGTCCGGGGCCGGCCCGGTGGAGTCCCGAATCACCAGGTGCACGGGCAGGACCACCCGTTGCGGTGCCGGGTGGGCCGTGGACAGCGAGCCCTTCCGAAGCAAGAGTTCGACGGCCGTACGGCCTGCCTCGTCCTCGGGACCGGACAGCGTGGTCAGCGCGGGCACACACAGGTCCGCGCCGAAGATGTCGTCGTACCCGACCACGCTGACCTGGTCGGGTACGGCCACACCACGCTCCGCCAATCGCCGCAGGACCCCCATGGCCAGAAGGTCGTTGTGGGCCACGAACGCCGTGGCCCCCGACACCAGGGCGGCGTCCGCCGCCACCCCTCCCCCATCGACCTTGGGTGAGAACGGCCCCAGACGGGTGGCCCGAACACCGTGCTGCTCGGCCGCCGCACGCAGCGCCTTCCACCGTTGTCCGGCCAACCAGGACTGGTGTGGGCCCGACAGGTACACAAGTGAGCGGTGCTTGAGCGAGGCCAGGTGTTCGACGATCTGTCGACTCCCCGGCCCGCTGTCGACCACGGCGCTGGGCAACCCGTCGATCTCCCGGTTGACCAGGGCAAGGTTGTGTTCTCGCGCCAGGGCCGCGGTCGTGGCATCACTCATGCGACTGGCCGCCAGCACAAAACCGTCCACCGACCGGGACAGTCGATCGATCTGGTTCTCCTCGTTGGCGGCCGACTCCTCGGTGTTGCTCAGGATGAAGGTGACGTCGGCCTCACTCGCCCGTCGTTCGGCCCCTCGAATCGCTCCGAAGAAGTGTGGGTTGGTGATGTCGGGGATCAGCATGGCCACGGTTGCCTTGTGCCCGGTTTGCAGAGCCGTCGCCAGCGGGTCGGGACGGTAACCGAGTCGCTCGGCCACCTTCAGGACGTGCTCTCGGGTCACCGCGTTGACCCGGCGGGGGTTGGACAGGGCACGTGAGACCGTCGACGCTGCCACACCCGCCTCGCGGGCCACGTCGTAGATGGTTGTGCGTCCAGAGGAACTCATTCCTTCTTGGTACATCCGATGGCAACTTTTGGCAATCGCTTGCCATCTTCAAAACCACAAACCTAGAGTGCACCAATACATGTAAGGAGCGTCACAAGCACGACGCTGAACAGCCAAAACCCTGTCCCTGCCGTCTGGAGCCGCCTCGGATGACTCCCACCCCTCCCCCTCCCGGTACAGGTCCGCTGCAACCGCGGCCGACCGTGATCCGCCGGTTGGAAATCGCCGAACTCACCACCGGGGCCCTCATGGTCATGATGATCTTCGCCCTGATGCTCACCCAGGCCACTCAGCGGCATCTGCCCGTCGCCGGATGGGTGTGGACCGGGGAACTCGCCCGCTTCGGCCTGGTCTGGTTGGCCTTCTCCCTGGCCGGTCACCTGGTCGGCCGCGACGAACACATCACCCTCAAGCTCGTCGATTTCGTCGTCCGGGGCCGCGCACTGCGCGCTGTGTGGATCCTGGCCAACCTCGTCGTGGCCGCCGTTGCGATCGCCTTTGCCCTGGACGCCGCCGAACTGGTCTTCGGTGGTTCCCCACAGACCACCCCGGCCATGAACATCCCGCTGTCCTGGACCTATGTCATCCCCATGGTCGGTCTGGGCCTGGCCGCGCTCCGTGCCCTGGCAAACACCCTCCTGCCCCGGCCCACGTCCATGGAGACCTTTCCCGAGGAGCAGAACCCATGAGTGCCGGACTCGTCGTCCTGGGGATCCTCGTCCTCCTGGTGCTGCGCGTACCCATCGCGTTCGCGATCCTGGGCCCCTGCCTGGTGTACATGGCAGCCACCGACCAGTCGACCGGCCTCAGCCTGCGCACGGCGGCCCAGGAGATCAACAGCTTCCCGCTTTTGGCCGTGCCCTTGTTCATCCTGCTCGGCGTGGTCGCCAACCACACCGGGATCGCCGACCGCATCTTCGCCTTCGCCCAGGTGCTGTTCGGCCGGGTACGTGCAAGCCTTGGCTACGTCAACGTCGGGGTGAGTGTCGGCTTCTCCTGGATCAGTGGTACCGCTCTGGCCGACGTCGCCGCCATGGGCAAGATGCTGGTCCCGGCCATGACCTCACGCGGTTATCCGCGGCGCTTCGCCCTTGGCCTGACCGCCTCTTCCAGTCTCATCAGCCCGGTCATGCCACCCAGCATCCCTGCGATCGTCTACGCCTCGGTGGCAGCCGTGTCCACCGCCGCACTGTTCGCCGCGGCCGTGGTCCCTGCGTTCCTCATCGCCGCCGGACTGGCTCTGTACGTGTTCCTCTGGAGCCGTAAGCAGCCTCAGCTGGCGGGAAGGCCTTCCCGCCCGGGCGAGTTCCGCACCGCCGCACTGCGCGTGATCGGGCCGTTGGGTGCACCCGTGCTGCTTCTCGGGGGGATCCTCAGCGGGCTGTTCACCCCCACCGAAGCTGCTGCTGTCGGTGTTGCCTACGTCGTTGTCCTGGGCTTTTGTTATCGTCGGCTCAC
>DXDP01000236.1 GCA_019115445.1 Candidatus Nocardiopsis merdipullorum | reverse complement strand
GAGGGAGTAACGCTCCCCCACACCAGGGCCACCGAAGGCGGGTGAAAGTGGCCCCAGGCGGGGGTGGGGGAGGGGGCGGAGTGATTGTCTGTCCCGCCTGGTCCTCGTCACTGTGTCCTGAGCTGGATCTTGACCTGGGAGGGACCTGGAAACTCTGCCGGCACAGCGTCCATGTGGACCTCGTTCACCCGGTGCCCCAACCACTTGTTGGAGTTGCGACGTAGGCCCTGGCGCCGGAACCCGGCACGTTCGTAGGCGGTGATCGCCCCGGTGTTGGGTTCCAGCACGGTCAGGTAGACACACTCCAAGCCGGTGACGTGGAATGCGTAGTCGAGTACGAGGAGCGTCGCCTCGGTTCCCACGCCCCGTCCCCGTGCCGCCTCTTCGCCGATGGAGATTGTGTACTCGGCGACGTCCAGGCCCAGATCCAGCAGAAGCATCGCCGTGCCGACAGGGGTGGGCTCGGGCCGGCCCAGATCGTAGACGGTGAATTTGATCTGCCGGTCGGAAGAACCCTCGTACGCGCTTGTGTAGATCTCCCGCGTGGTCGCCATCTGCTGGGGTGTTTGCCGGTTGAAGCCGACGATCGTGGGAATCTCTTGCTCCCACTTCCAGTACTGCTCGATCAGGTCGGTCCGGATCGGGCCGATACCTGCTTTGCTTCCGCGCAGCCAGAGCACGGCTTCAGTCATGTGGAACCTTTTCCTCGGTGGTCATCGTGTGTGGAATTGTCAGCAGTGCCAGAAACCGGGAAGTCGAGGGTGGCTGGGCGATCGGTTCCCCTTTCTGTGTCCTCAGCCACGCGTGGAACTCGATGGGATCGCCGGAGACACCATGGCACCAGACGACATGCCTGCCACGTAACGCCAAGGCGACCACCGTCCCGACCGACTCTTCCAGACAGGCGACTCGTGTGGGCAGGAACAGCCCAACCCAGCGGACCGCCAGGCAGAGGGTCTCTGATTCGGTGAGAGTCGCTGCCCAGGCACCCAACGCCGTCATGGTCGGGACCAAGACCGCCACGGCCACCCTCACCGGCATCGCGGGGGAGTACCGCCTTTTGGCCCAGCAGGCACGAGTGGATGGGTCAGGGCACCGAAGAGGGTGATCTCCGGGCCGTCGAGGACCTCGTACCGGTAAGGGGATCAGTGGGGAGCCGACCTGTCTTTGGCGGAGCCGACCAGGGCGGTGTCCGTGGCCGATGTGGTCCGTCCACAGGTGCTGGGTGGGCCGTGGCGCCATGGGTGGGGTATGCGGATAGTGGAGGGGTGAGTTCTGCCTTCTCCGACATCAGCCCGTCGAACCCTTGTGCCCTGGACCCCATGGCGGCGGCTGTGGCGGTCGCGGCCGGTCAGTACGGTGTCCTTTCCTGGCCGCAGGCCCGGGAGTGTGGGCTGAACAGGTACGACCTCAGGCGGATGGTCCGGCGGCGCGAGTGGCTCCACCCTCACCTGCAGGTTTACGTGGTGCGCCGCCTCATGCCCGGGGCGGGTACCCCTGAACGGTTGCGTTGCCTGGCCATGGCCGCCCAGCTCGCGTTGGGTGCGCGGGCGTGTGTGGCCGGACCGACCGCGGCGAGGTTGTGGGGCATGCAAGGGCTGGACAGGTGGGACGGCCGCCAGGTCCACATGGTCGTCCCCGCTGTGAAGAGGCCACGCAAACTGATCGGGGTCGACCTGCACGGCTGGAACGTGCGCCCCGAGGAGATCACTGTGTTCGAGGGCGGGCTGAGGGTCACCGATCCGGGGCGGACCTTGCGTGACACCGTCCCGGCCCTGGGCCGGGAGAGGGCCGTGTGCCTGATGGATTCGGCCCTCAACCAAGGACTGCTCAAGCAGGGGGACGTCGAGACCATGAACCGTGTGATGCGGGGACGGGCGGGGTGTGTGGACATGCGGCGGTGGTGGAAGCTCGCCGACGGCAGGGCACAGAGCCCGTTGGAGACACGGATCCGGTTGATCTGCCAGGACGGCGGGGCACCCCCGGACGCGCTTCAGCACCGCTTCACCGACCGGGAGGGCAGGACCGTGGCGGTGGTGGACTTCTGGTGGGAGCGGGCCCGGCTCATCGGCGAGGCGGACGGGCTCGGCCCCCACAGCACCCCGCGTGCCCTGGCTCGGGACCGGAAGCGACAAAACGCCCTGCAGATGCTGTACCCGGACGTACGTATCGTCCGGTTCACCTGGGCGGACCTGAAACAGCCGAACTACATCCTGGAATTGGTGGCGGGGGGAAGCCACAGGGGAGAGACGGCCATGGGGAAGGGATGACCACGCTCCCCCACCCAGAGCCACCGAAGGCCGGTGAAGGTGGCCCCGGGCGGGGGTGACGCTCACGGGATTCGGTGCGTATTCACGGGGTGGGGTGGCGTAGTGCCAGGCGATGTCACACCATTGGCAGTGCAGGAGGACGGTCGCCGGGTGGTCGATGACCTCGTACCGGTCGGGCACGTCCTCCTCGTCGAAGTACAGGACGCGCACCCGCCGACGAACCCGAGTTGGCGGCGATCATCGGGCGGGTCAACGCCCGCTACCAGGCACCGTCCAACGGCCCGGTCAACATGCTCGCCTCCTCTCTGGCCGCGCTGGATGTCCTGCGCCACCTGGGAGGGTTCGAGGTACCGGCGTCCCTGAACCGGCGGATGGGTGTGTGGTCGCATGACCTGTCGATTCAGGAGCAGTCCGCCGACCGTGACCCGCACTGTTCCACCTGCGCCGACGTCCATCCCGCGACACCAAGGAGCCCTGTGAGTACCGACCCCCACACCCCCGACTGCGTCTTCTGCCGGATCGTGGCAGGACAGGCGCCCGCCCACCGGATCTGGGAGGACGCCGACCACCTGGCGTTCCTGTCGATCTTCCCCAACACCGAAGGGTTCTCGGTCGTGATCCCCAAGGCGCACCGGCCCAGCTACGTGGTGGAGATGGAGCAGCAGGAGTACACCGCGTTGCACCTGGCCGCCCGACAGGTGGCCCACCTGCTGGACCAGGCGTTCGAGGACGTGGCCCGCACCGGAATCATGTACGAGGGGTACGGGGTCGACCACGCCCACGCCAAGCTCTTTCCCATGCACCACACCGCAGGCAACCAGGGCGAGAACTGGCGTGAGGTGGCCTCACCCATCACCGGCTACTTCGACCACTACCAGGGCTATTTGTCCTCCCACGACCACGTCCGCGCGGACGACGCTTGGCTCGCGAGGGTCGCCGAGCGCGTGCGGGCGGTGGCGGAGTGACGGAAGGGAGGGACGGAACCCCCATCGGGGGCCATGGAGGACCGGTGAAAGTGGCCCCGGGTGGGGGAGGCGCTCACGGGATTCGGTGCGCAGCTCTCGAAGGTTGCGTCCGATCTCCTGACGTGCGCGTTCCAGGGAGTAGGACACTTACGTGAGGAACCGATGCGGTGCGTGAGGTGTGTATTCACGGTGAGGGGTTGCGTAGTGCCAGGCGATGTCACGCCATTGGCAGTGCAGGAGAACGGTCGCCGGGTCGTCGATGACCTCGTATCGGTTGGGGACGTCCTCTTCGTCGAAGTGCAGGACGCACACCCACCGACTGTCGAAGAGCCAGAAGTCGTGCCGTGGTAGCCGCTCGACCGCCGGGTGGTGTCGAGGGAGCCATCGGATGTCTTCGCCGGCTTCTTCGTTGAACCGGGTGGCGGCGTGTTCCCAGCGGATGTAGTCGCTCAACGGCTCGCTGACCACACGAACTCGCTGCCACAACTTCCCGGCCCGGCGGGCCTGGCGGACGTTGCGGTGCCAGGTGGAGGTGCTCGCGTACTTCTCTTCGAGGGAGGTGTCTTCGGTACGCAACCAGTACTCGAACTCCTCCTTCTCGTTTGCGACGTTGTACCGATCGCGGAGTTCGAGTTTCCAGGTGGTGTGTTCGAAGTCGAGGAACTGTCGGCGGAACTCCTCCCTGGTGAGGAGCTTGGTCACGAGGCGTTCTCCTTGTTTGCAAAGCGGAGGAGCTCTGCGGGGACCTCCACCGCGGTTTCGTCCTCGGCCAGGTCCCGCAGATCCGTGAGTGCTTCGGGATCGGTGCCCAGAAACTCCAGACGCATGGCGAACCTCTCGGGTTGGTGCGTGGCCAGCCACGGATACGTGTGACGTCACCATGCTTGTCCACTGTGAGCGCTCCGGCAACTGCTTTCCGTGTCCGGGAGTGGCCAGTTCGGTCGATCGTGAGACAGGGCCGCCGAGCTGG
>DXDP01000020.1 GCA_019115445.1 Candidatus Nocardiopsis merdipullorum | reverse complement strand
CAGCGAAGTGTTCCGGGGCAAAGCTCGGGATCGGTGGGAAAGACACCTTCGGCCCGTCGTAGAGCGTGTCCCCGACCGCCAGTGCCTGGGCGTTGACCAGCGCGATCACGTCACCGGGGTAGGCCGTGTCGATCGTGGAGCGGTCCGAACCGAACACGGCCTGGGTGTACTTGGTGGCGAACGGCCGCCCCGTGGCAGCGTGGGTGAGGACCATCCCTCGCTCGAACCGGCCCGAGCTGACCCGGACGAAGGCCATCCGGTCCCGGTGGTTCTTGTCCATGTTGGCCTGCATCTTGAAGACCTGGCCGGAGAAGGGACGGTCCACCGGCCGCGGCCGCTCGTGATCGTCGACCTTGGCCGCCGGCGCGGGGGCCAGGTCCACCACCGCGTCCAACAACTGCCCCACACCGAAGTTGGGCAGCGCGGCACCGAACAACACAGGGGAGGATTCCCCCGCCAGGAAGGATTCGGGGTCGTAGTCCGCGCCGAGCGCCTCCAGGAGTTCGACCTCCTCCTGGGCCTGGGTCCAGGCGTCCTGTTCGACCTCGGCCGCCTCGTCCGCGTCGAGAACCCCTTCCACCGCCCTTTGGGCACCACCGGGGGTCCTCGTCATCTTCGTGTAACGGCCCTCACTGCGGCGGTCGATCAGACCACGGAAGTCACCCGCGATACCGACCGGCCAGTTCAGCGGGGTGGGACGCAAACCGATGCGCTGCTCGATCTCGTCCAGGAGTTCCAACGGTTCACGGCCGGGCCGATCCCACTTGTTGACGAACGTGATCACGGGCATCTTGCGGGCCCGACACACGTCGAAGAGCTTCAGGGTCTGGACCTCCAGCCCCTTGGCCGAGTCCAGGAGCATGATCGCGCAGTCCACGGCGGACAGCACACGATAGGTGTCCTCCGAGAAGTCGGCGTGGCCCGGGGTGTCCAACAGGTTGAGGACGCGGTCGTCGTAGGTGATACGCAGCGCGGCCGACGTGATGGAGATACCGCGGTCCTGCTCCATCTCCATCCAGTCGGAGGTCACTCCCTTGCGGTCACCCTTGCCGTGCACGGCCCCCGCCGAGGAGATCGCCGCGGCGTGCAGCGCCAGCGCCTCGGTCAGCGTGGACTTACCGGCGTCCGGGTGGGAGATGACGGCGAAGGTCCGACGACGAGCGGCCTCCTCCGCGACCTCCGTTCCCGGCCGGCTCGAGGTACCGACCACACCGTTCGACGTATCCGCACTCATTCCCGCTGCCCGTCCTGCCACATTCGTCTCCTGGACCTGTCCAGACTATGCGCGCACCGCGTGTGCGCGGGACGTCTCAGGGGCGGACCGCCGAGGTGATCCGGCGCAGCAGTTCCTCACGGTCGAGGTCGGCCGGGTAGACGGCGACCAGCACGTGGTCCCCATTCTTCTGCGCGATCTGCCCCTCGTCCTGTTCCAACAACGGCCGGGCCGTGGCCCGCACGAAGTCCATCGCCTCGTCGAAACGCTCCCAGATCTCGTGTTCGTCGGTGTCGGGTGCCTTCAACCAGGAACGCAGCACATGGTTGTGCGCCGCGATGAGTGACGCGGAAACCATCCCGGCGGCCAGGGAGCGCTTCGGGTCGACGCGTTCGGACAGGAAGTGGCTGAACGCCGACTGGTAGCGGGCCGTCATCGCCACCTCTCGGTCCCGCAGGCGCGGGTGGGCACGGACCAGGCGGTAGCGCGGAACGGTGATCTCCGGGTCTCGGAGGTAGCCCCGAAACACCATGCGGGCGGCAGAGGAGGCCGCGGTCAACGGGTCGTCCGGGGAGGCCTCCAGGTGGCGGACCACCGTGGCGAACAGTTCGTCGTGTTCGGCGAAGAGGATGTCTTCCTTCGAACCGAAGCGACGGAACAGGCTACGCCTGCTCACACCGGTCGCCGTGGCCACACCGTCCATGGTGGTGGAGTCGAAACCATGATCGGTGAACAGTCGCACGGCCCCCAGCACGACCTCGCGTGTCGGCACGCCCATGCCGGCCTCCCGTCTCACGACGCCAAGGTATCCGACCCTGTTTGTGTACTTCTCCCCCACCATCTCCTATTCTGGCACTTAATGCCATGATCCGGCACGCGGTGCCAAGTGCGAGGAGAGTACGATGAGCGATTTCGCTCTGTTCAAGACCACCGAGGAGCACGAGGAACTGCGCGAGGCCGTGCGTTCGGTCGCCGAGGACAAGATCGCGCCGCACGCCGCCGAGGTGGACGAGAAGAGCGTCTTCCCGCAGGACGCCCTCGAAGCCCTGGTCGCCACCGACTTCCACGCCCCACACATCGACGAGGCCTACGAGGGCATGGGTGCCGACGCACTGGCGACCTGCATCGTCATCGAGGAGGTCGCCCGGGTGTGCGCCTCTTCCTCCTTGATCCCGGCGGTCAACAAACTCGGCACCATGCCGCTGATCCTGGGCGCCTCCGAGGACCTCAAGCAGCGTTACCTGCCGAAGGTCGCAAGTGGCGAGGCGATGTTCTCCTACGGCCTGTCGGAGCGGGAGGCCGGTTCCGACACCGCGAGCATGCGCGCGCAGGCCACCAAGGACGGAGACGACTGGGTCCTCAACGGCCAGAAGTCCTGGATCACCAACGCGGGCGTGAGCAAGTACTACACCGTGCTCGCCGTGACCGATCCCGACGGCAGGCGCGGCAGCAACATCTCCGCGTTCGTGCTCCACGACGACGACGCCGGCTTCACCCTGGGTGAGCCCGAACGCAAGCTGGGTATCAAGGGCTCCCCCACCCGTGAACTGTTCTTCGACGATGTGCGCATCCCCGGGGACCGTATGGTCGGCGCCCCCGGTGAGGGTCTCAAGATCGCGTTGCGCACCCTCGACCACACCCGCGTGACCATCGGCGCGCAGGCCATCGGCATCGCTCAGGGCGCCCTGGACCAGAGTGTGTCCTACGTCAAGGAACGCAAGCAGTTCGGTAAGGCCATCGCCGACTTCCAGGGTGTCCAGTTCATGCTCGCCGACATGGCCATGAAGCTGGAGACCGCCCGCCAGATGGTGTACGTGGCCGCTGCCAAGTCCGAACGTTACGACGACGATCTGCCGTTCTACGGTGCCGCCGCCAAGTGCTACGCCTCCGACGCGGCCATGGAGATCACCACCGACGCCGTCCAGCTGTTGGGTGGTGCCGGGTACGTCAAGGACTTCCCGCTGGAGCGCATGATGCGCGATGCCAAGATCACCCAGATCTACGAGGGCACCAACCAGATCCAGCGCATGGTCATGGCCCGCCAGCTGCTGAAGTAGCCCACCCCGAACACGAAAAGGCCCTGCTCACGGCGGCCTCCATGAGAGGACTCGGACCGTGAGCAGGGCTTTTCGTGGTGCTGTTCGCACCATTTCGGAACCGGCGCCGAGATCATGTGGGGGAAGATCACGCGAGGGAACGGTGCTCCATGCGCTCACGGACCTTTTGCAAAACCACGTGGCGATGACAACGAGCTTCGTTTCCCTCGAAGCACAGAAGAGCAACCACCTTGTCGGAGGCCTCCTCAGCGATGCGGTCGATCCACTCGGAAGCATCGTCCGTGGTGATCATGTCCGCATATTTTTTTCGGGATGCGCGGAGCTCGCTCCCACTGCCCGCAAAACCGGGGCGGTCCCCTTCAGGGTTACCCAGTGCAGGTGCGTGCACATAGGAAATACCGACGGATTTCAGGTTTGCGGCCAACGTGTTCTTGCTGAGGCCGGGTTTGCGCGACACAGGATCGAGGCGAACATCGACGAGGAGCGACACCTGCTCCTCCCTGAGCTTTGCCAAGAAACCATCGATGGACAATCTTTCATATCCCACACCGACGACACCATGGGTCTCGAAGAGCGGGGCAGAGAAAACTCCCGTTCTTGCGGCGTCGGTGCTCACGCGGTCTCCTCCCGGATGAAACGGGCCACGGGGATGGGCTCACGACCCAACGCCTCGTACACGTCCTCCGTCACCTCGGCCGCGTTCCCGGCCACGGCCCCCAGGAAACGCTCGTTGAGCGTATCGATGTAGCGCTCACCCCAACCACGGTTCTGGGCACGGAAGTAAAAGCCCGCCTCGTCGACCCGCTTGAAACGCCACACGGGGCTGTCGGTGCCCTTGGTCATCTTCACGAACCGGGCGAAGGTGACCGGTTCGGGGCCGGTGAGCGTGTACTCACGCCCCGCGTGGTCGTCGACCAGCGCCGCCACCCCCGTGGCGGCGACATCGCGTGCGTCCACGAAACTGACCTCTGTCTTCTTCTTCACCGGTAGTTCGAGCCGGCCGTTGCGTGAACGCGCCAACGCGGCGAAGGTGCCCTCGGTGAAATCCTGGTTGAGCCAGTTCGGCCGCAGGATCGTCCACCGGTCGAACAACTTCTTGGCGCGTTCCTCGGCCAAACGCTGATCGGAGTCGGAAGGGGCGTGTTCGGTACCCATCGCGGACAGGAGCACGACCTTGTCGACACCCTCCTTCGCGGCTTTTTCCAGGAATCCGGCGACCCGGCTCCCGAGGGCCCGACCGATCGGGGTGACCACGAAGACACTCTTCACCCCGGTGAGGATGTCGTCCCAGTTGGAGGTGTCGGTCCAATCCAGACGTACCTCCGAGTCACGGGAGGCGGCCCGGGCCGAGATCCCGCGTCTGCGTAGTTCGGTCAGGACGCGCCGTCCGACCATCCCGGTGGGTCCGGTGACCAAGACACTCATGGGTCTTACGGTACCGACGCCTCACACCCGCCAGGACGTGGATCACCCTGACCACCGGCTCAGTGCTCTGCTCGAGGGCGAAGGGATTCCGTCCAGAGCACCAGGACGACACCCACCACCGCGAGCCCGAGATTGGCCAACAACGCGTGCCCGTGGAGGACCGGTAGTGACGGCACGACCAGGCGGTTGAACCAGTTCAGGAAAATACCGAAGAGAGGCTGATACCAGAGGTGATCGATGGCGCCACTGACACCGACGAAGAAAAGGAAGGTGCCAAGGCCCTGGACGACAAGACGCATACGATCGATCCTGGACGAGCCACTCGGTCGGGCGCATCGTCCACTCGGTGATCCCGTGACGCCGTGAGGCGCCATATTTCGCACCGCTCTCCGACCGAAGTAGGACGCTCCCCGTCTTCGGTAGCCGATTCCCTGTGGATGGCGGCCCGGAAGGAAAACCTGGCCCAGAATGTGTTCCGTGGAACACATCCCCGACTCCGGGCCGGCGGACAACTCTCGAAGACCCCGGCGCAGCACCCGTGATTGGCTCGTGGACTTCACCCTGTTCCTGTTGGCGTTCGGACTGGGCCTCCTCGGAGCCGTATCCCCACCCGGGGAACCGGTCGACCCACAGCCGACCTGGTTCTCGATCATGGACCAACTGGTGGGACTGTCCGGATGCATCGCCCTGTGGTGGCGACGTCGATGGCCGCTACGACTCGCCCTGTCCCTGGTCCTGTTGTCGTCCCTCTTCGTCACATCGAGCGGGGCGATGCTCGTCGCCCTGTTCTCCCTTGCGGTACACCGCCCCCCACGGGAGAGTCTTTCGGTGTTCGGTGCAAGCGTCGTCGCGGCGTTCGCCCAGCTCACACTGCACCCCGACGCCGAAGCTCCGTTTCTGACGGTGTTCCTTCTGAGCGTTGCGATACAGGCGGCACTCACCGGTTGGGGGATCTCCGTCCATCACCGTCGCCAACTGCTGACGTCGTTGCGTGACCGGGCGGTGCACGCCGAGAGTGAGGCACGCCTGCGCGCCGAGCAGGCTCAGCACCAGGTCCGTGAGTCCATCGCCCGGGAGATCCACGATGTACTCGGGCACCGACTGTCGATGCTGAGCGTGCACGCGGGGGCTCTGGAGTTTCGCCCGGACGCCTCGGAGCACGAGGTACGTCGGTCGGCGAAGGTGATCCGAGAAAGCGCCCACCAGGCGCTCCAGGACCTGCGTGAGGTCATCGGAGTGCTCCGCGCCCCGGTCGGCGAACTCCCCCAACCGACCATGGCCGACCTGCGCACGTTGGTGG
>DXDP01000235.1 GCA_019115445.1 Candidatus Nocardiopsis merdipullorum | reverse complement strand
GGCCGAGTACCGCAGACGGGAGGGAACATGGACGAGCAGTTCTGGGACCAGATGTATGGCGAGCAGGACCGCCTCTGGAGCGGTGACCCCAACGGGGCCCTGGTCGCTGAAGCCGGGGATCTGACCCCCGGCCATGCCCTTGACGTCGGCTGCGGTGAGGGCGGGGATGCGCACTGGCTCGCCACGCAGGGCTGGACTGTTACCGGCGTGGACCTGTCCCGTGTCGCACTCGAGCGTGCCCGCCAAGTATGTCGGGGCCAACCCGTGGAACTGCGTCAGCAGGACCTGACCCGCGAACCCCCCGAAACCGCCGCTTATGACCTGGTGTCCGTGCACTACTTCCCGCTGCTGCGCGGGCAGGACGAAGCCGCGCTGCGTGGTCTGGTGGAGGCCGTCGCCCCCGGGGGCACACTGCTCGTCGTCGGCCACGACCTGAGCGGGCACCAAGCGCATGCGGACGGTGAACACGACCCGGACGACTACTACCGGCCCTCGGATTTCTCCGGGTTCCTCGGTGCGGGGTGGACCGTCGAGGTCGACGAGGTCCGCCCCCGCCCCGGTGCCGAATCCGCCGAACCCGGGCACACGCACGACCTCGTCTTCCGGGCCCGACGCGCCGCATGATCAGGGACCGGCCCCGCCGAGCCAGTGCGACGAGGGGTCCACCGCACGGTGGACCCCTCCTTGTCCGCCGAGGTCAGTGCCCTTGGTCCAGTCCCTTGCGGGCCAACAACGGTCCCATACCGGGCTCGTGCCCCAGGAAGTCGGTGACCGCCTTCATCGGGTCCACGCTGCCGCCCACGGAAAGGATCTTCTCCCGGAACCGGTCCCCGCCCTCACGGGTGAGGCCACCGTTGGCCTTGAACCATTCGACGCTCTCGGCGTCCAGGACCTGGCTCCACACGTAGGAGTAGTAACCGGCGCTGTAGCCGCCGTTGAACACGTGCTGGAAGTACGTGCTCCGGTAACGAGGACGGACCAGCGGGTGCAGCGCCCCCACCGCTTCCAGTGCCTTGGTCTCCAAGGACGAGGGGTCATCCACCGTCTCACCCGGTGCCAAACGGTGCCAGGACCAGTCGAGCAACGCAGCTGCAAGGTATTCGAAGGTGTCGAACCCCTGGTTGAACGTGGTCGCCGCGGTCAACCGCTCCACAAGGTCCGCGGGTACCGGTTCACCGGTCTTGTGGTGCTTGGCGTAATGGGACAGGACCTCCGGCCAAAGTGCCCACATCTCGTTGACCTGGGAGGGAAACTCCACGAAATCGCGGGGCACGCTCGTTCCCTCGACCCTGGGGAACCGTACCGCCGACAACAACCCGTGCAGAGCATGACCGAACTCGTGGAAAGCGGTCTCGACCTCGTCGTAGGTCAGCAGAGTCGGCCCGGAGAGCGGTTTGGTGATGTTCAGGTTGTTCACGACCACCGGAAGCTGATCCAGGAGGAAGGACTGGTCGACCAGGTTGTGCATCCACGCACCACCCCGCTTGGTCGGTCGCGCATAGGGGTCCAGGAGGAACAGACCGAGCGGGGAACCATCACGGTCGAACACCTCCCAGGTCCGCACGTCGGCGTGGTAACCCTGCAGGTCGGGGCGTTCGACGAACGTGATGCCGTACAACAGGGACGCCGCATGGAAGACCCCGTCCTCGATCACCCGGCCGAGCTCGAAGTAGGGGCGCAGGACACTCTCGTCGAAGTCGAAACGGGCCTTGCGCACCTGCTCGGTGTAGAAGGGCCAGTCCCACGGTTCGATGTCGTGCCCGGCCTGCTCCGCCAGAGCCTGGGCCTCCTTGTCCACGTTGTGTCGGGCAGGCCCCACCAGCTGGGCGAGTCGCTCCTCGACCGCGTCGACGGTCCGGGCGGTCTGGTCGGCGACCGTGTAGGCCGCGTGGTCGGTGTAGCCGAGCAGTGCTGCTCGCTCGGCGCGTAGGGTCGCCATGCGTACGGCGATCCGGAGGTTCTCGGGGGCGCGCTGGACGCTCAGCTCGTACAGACGTTTGCGGACGTCACGGTTGGTGAGCTGGGCAAGTGCCGGTTGCACGGTGGTGTTCAGCAACGGAAGGACATAGGTGCCGTCCTCCTCGATCGCGTTGATCTGGGCCTGGTCCAACCCGTCGAGGTCGGTCACGTCGTCGGTGACCAAGGAGGAGTCCTGGGTGGCCTTGACGACGTTGCGGCCGAACTCCGTGGACAGTTCGGCGAGTTCGGTGTTCAGTTCTCGTAGTCGGTCCTGTTCGTCGACACCCAGGTCGGCCCCGGCCTTGACGAAGTCGATACGGTACCGCTCCAGAAGCCAGGCCTCTTCCGGGTCGTCGGTGACAACCTTTTGGATACGCGCCCACAGGCCACGGTTGAGCAGGATGGCGTCGGAGTGCTGTGCTGATCGGGGAGCGAGCTCTCTTTCGATCTCCTGGATGCCATCGGTGGCGTCGGAACCGGTCAGGGTGTTGAGGACAACTTCCACCCGGTGAAGGGTGCGGCCGGAACGCTCCAGTTCCGCGATCGTGTTGTCGAAGGTCGCAGGCTCCGGGTTGGCGACGATGGCGTCCACCTCGGCCAAGTGCTCGGCCACCGCCTTTTCGAAGGCGGGCAGGAAGTGTTCTTCACGGATCGCCGAGAAGTCGGGGAGCTCGTAGGGCAGTTCACTCGGGGACAGAAAGGGGTTCTGGGTCAAGGGATCGTCGCTCCTCGTTCGTCGGTGCCAGGACTCGTGCCGTTCTACCTTGTG
>DXDP01000234.1 GCA_019115445.1 Candidatus Nocardiopsis merdipullorum | reverse complement strand
TCCTCGGCAGGGAGAAGACCTCCGAAGGAATGAACTTCTCGTGGCTACGCAGTCCGAACAGCCCCAGGCCGTCCAACCACTGGGCGATGGGGTTTCGGTGCCCATGTGTGAGCCGTTGAGAGGAGCAAAGCCTGAGAGTGGTCGTTCGCGCGGCCTTGCACTCGTCCCTTACGGCCTCGATACCGAAATGCCGGGCCGCTTCGGAGACCACGGAGAGGTTCTCCTCATCGGTGTTGGCGTAGCGGATCGGTTGACGACGCACGAAAGAGCCATCACCTATGAGGTGCGCCAGCATGATGATCTCTTCTTTCGGCCACTCCCGCACCCGCTGAGGCTCGGGGATGTCGCGCGGAACCGCGATCCTGTCCCCGGGTTTCAAGGTCTCCAAGGGCTCCCAACCGTCAAAGGCCAGGAAGGGATGGTTACCGGAGGCGGTGATCTCCCGCCCGGACTTCAGCCGCAGACGGAAAACCTCTTTGACCCCGCTGGAGAAGACATGGCTCATGGTGCGGGGAACCAGCCGAAGGTGCTCGTCCAGCGACCACACAGGAACATCTCTCGCACCGGACTCGTGGAGTTCACCCAGTGTCGTCTCAGCACCCGTGTCGGCGCGAAGAATCCGTGTCTTCGCCACCAAGCACCCCGATTCGCGAAGATCGGACACTTGTGGACGTTTGTCGGTGCGTTGCTCGGGGCCACGGTTGAGCTGGGAGAGCGCGACCACGGGAACCTCGAGCTCCTTGGCCAGGAGCTTGAGCGATCGGGACATCTCCGAAACTTCCTGTTGCCGACTCTCCACCCGCCCGGGTGTACTCATCAGCTGAAGGTAGTCGACGATGACCAGCTGCAGGTCGTGCTGTTGCTTGAGCCTGCGGCACTTGGCCCGGATCTCCATCATCGACAGGTTCGGCGAGTCGTCGATGAACAACGGCGCATTGGCGACCTCGCCCATGCGTCTGGCCAGACGGGTCCAGTCCTCGTCGGTCATCAACCCGGAACGCATGGTGTGCAGCGGCACCCGGGCCTCCGCCGAGAGCAGGCGCATGACGATCTCGTTGCGTCCCATCTCCAGGCTGAAGAAGACCGCGGTCATGTCGTTCTTGATCGAGGCCGTGCGGGCGAAGTCGAGCGCCAGTGTGGACTTGCCCACCGCGGGACGTGCGGCGATGATCACCATCTGGCCGGGGTGCAGACCGTTGGTGAGCGCGTCGAAGTCGGCGAAGCCGGTGGGAACACCGGTCATGACGCCGTCGTTGGCCCCGATCGCCTCGATCTCGTCGAGGGCTCCGGGCATGATGTCGGCAAGGGCGAGGTAGTCCTCACCCGTGCGTTTCTCCCCGACCTTGTGGATCTCGGCCTGCGCGTGGTCGACGAGGTCGTCGACCTCACCGTCCCCGGTGTAGCCGATCTGTGCGATACGGGTACCGACCTCGACCAGACGACGCAGGATCGCGCGGTCGGAGACGATCTTGGCGTAGTAGCCGGCGTTGGCTGCGGTCGGGATCGCCTCGGTGAGGGTGTGCAGGTAAAGCGCACCCCCCACCCTGGTGGCCTCGCCACGCTTGGTCAGTTCGGCGTTGACCGAGATCGCGTCGACCGGTTCTCCTCGGGAGAACAGATCGATGATCGCCTCGTAGACGATCTGGTGCGCGGGGCGGTAGAAGTCCGTGGCGTGGATGATCTCCACGACCTGGGTGATGGCGTCCTTCGACAGGAGCATGCCACCAAGGACGCTCTGTTCGGCCTGGATGTCGTGCGGAGGTGTGCGCTCGTATCCGCCTTCCTCAGGTGATTGCTCGGCGACACTCAACGAACTTCTCCCCCAGACACGGTGACGGCCCCTACCAGGATGCCCCATCGTGGGATCGGTGGGTACCGGCGGCATGGCCTGTGGACAACCTCTCGTTCACTTCGCCCATGGTCCTCCGGGAGCATATTGTGCACAGGTCGCACACATCACCTGTGGATAACTTTGCCGACTCCCCTACACACCCGCTCTGAGCTGCGAAAGCGCCCTCCTTTACCACAGCACTCAGAGTGCCGTACAGAGGTTTTTCCACAAGTTATCCACAGGCTTGCGCGGCCCTGTGGACAACTTCACCCACCGGATCGAACTCCTGTCCGCTACTGTGGCCTTGCCATGCCCAGACTGCTTTCGGCCGCACCCTTTCGGCACCGTCACGACCGTGAGATCTTCACGCTCGCCATCCCCACCTTCTTCGCTCTCGTCAGTGAACCCCTGTTCCTCCTGACCGACTCCGCGATCGTCGGCACG
Source organism: Candidatus Nocardiopsis merdipullorum (assembly GCA_019115445.1). Classification (GTDB taxonomy): domain Bacteria; phylum Actinomycetota; class Actinomycetes; order Streptosporangiales; family Streptosporangiaceae; genus Nocardiopsis; species Nocardiopsis merdipullorum. The sequence goes on along the minus strand of DXDP01000234.1, from coordinate 10,250 downwards.
CTGGGAACACAGGCACTGGGTGGGCTCGGTGTCGCCGGACAGGTACTGCTGACCCTGGCCGCGGTCTGCATCTTCCTCGCCTACGGAACCACTGCGGCCGTGGCCCGCAAGTTCGGTGCCGACGACATCCCCGGAGGGATGCGTGACGGTGTGGACGGCCTGTGGCTTGCCGCCCTCCTGGGGGTGGCAGCCATCGCCGTGGGGCTACCACTCGGACCACACCTGATCGACCTGCTCGGAGCCTCGTCCGACGTTGCACCGTACGCGGTCACCTACCTGAGCATCAGTCTCCTGAGCACACCCTTCCTGCTCATCGTCATGGCGGGGACGGGGGTCCTACGCGGCCTGCAGGACGCACGAACCCCCCTCGTGGTCGCGGTCTCCTCCTACGTGGGCAACGCGATGCTGTGTGCGACCTTCGTGCTCGTCCTGGACTGGGGCATCGCCGGCTCGGCCTGGGCCACAGTACTCGCCCAGGGCACCGCCGCCGTCTGGTACGTCAGCGTCATCATGCGTTCCGCTCGTCGCCACGGTGTGTCCCTGGCCCCGAGTGTGGCGGGCCTGCGCGCATCCGCCTCGGCGGGCTTCGCCCTGTTCCTTCGCAGTGTCTCCATGCGCGTGGTCGCCCTGGTCACCACTGCTGTGGCCGCCCGTCTGAGTGACGAATCCCTTGCCGCCCATCAGGTCGGCCACAACATCTGGTCCTTGCTCGTGTTCGCCATGGACGCGATCGCGATCGCCGGTCAATCCATCGTGGGACGTTACCTGGGGGCAGGAGACGTTCGAGGTACGAAGGTGTCCACCCGGCGCATGGTCGAGTGGGGGGTGATGACCGGGCTCGTCTTCACCGTGCTGGTGTTCCTCGTGACCCCTTGGGCACCGATCCCCTTCACCGATGACCCACACGTGATCGGGCTGATCACCGCTTCCCTGGTGGTCGTGGCGTTGATTCAGCCTCTCAGCGGGGTGACCATGGTCCTCGACGGTGTCCTCATGGGGGCCGGTGATCAGCGTTACCTGGCCTGGGCGTCCCTGTGGACGATGCTCGTCTTTCTGCCGTTCGCCCTGCTCGTCCCCTGGATCTTCGATTCCGACCTGTGGGGGTTGGTGGGCCTGTGGGGTGCCTTCTCGGTGTGGATCCTGGCCCGCGCGGTCACTCTCGGTACTCGTGCACGCGGCACCGCCTGGCTCGTGACCGGGGCCACCCGACAGTGAACCCCGCGCGCTGCGCCCGGACCGTTCGGGCGCAGCGCGAGTTCCCATGATCTACGAAGAAGTGTCGTGCTCGCCGACGGTGGGCCCGTGGTAGAAGGCCTCGACACGCTCGGAGGTCGGGACCCGCGGGTGGCTCGGCAGTTCCTCGGGGGAGAGTTCTGCATCGGCCGCTCTGCTCAGATGGGCCAACTGTTCTCGGAGTCTGCTTCCGACGTTCTTGCGCAACTCGGGGAGCACGGCGTAGAGCTGGTCCCCGGGGCATGACGTGGCATTGAAGTCACGGTGCCCGACGATCGCCTCTTCCGGGTCGAGCTGGTACACCAGGCACAGCCACGCACACGTGTCCACGAGTGCGTCGGTCAGTGATGTGGGCGGGGACTCCGTGGCGTAGGTTCCTTCGTTCTCGATACCGATCGCGTGAGAGTTGTGGTTGGCGGTATGCGCCCCGACGACGTGGTTTCCGGCACCGATCGCCTCCAGTGACCGGTCACGCCCTTCCATGATGTGCCCGCCCCGGCTGATCGTCAGCTGCTGGCCAGTGTCGCTCCAGCCGTTGCTCTGCATGTGGTAGCGCTGGATGGACCGGGACAGCGCGGCCGCCTGGGACGTGGAGGTGTCCGAGACGTTCGCCGTGGCGGTGTGGTGAACCACGATGTGGGTGGGTGCCTGCGGCAGAACGTCGATCTGCCCGCTGGGGGCCCGTGCCCCCCAGTCGGAACGCGTGTACACCTTCGGCCTGGTCGAGGCCGAAGCTCCTCCGGCTCCCCATGTTCCACCGAGGAGGGCACCCCCGGCGGCGAGGGCGGCCCCGCGGAGCACGGTCCTGCGGTCAAGTCTCTCTACAGCCATCGGTTGTCGTCCTCTCTGTGCGAGGCCCCGGAACTGGAACCACACAGAGAACACGATAAATTACCAAGAGTGACAAAAGGGTTGCTTGCCGACGTGGGCGTGTTTCTCCCCCTCACCAGGGTTCCTGCCCCCCACAAGCCCCAAAACACAGGGTCCCGTCTCCTCCGACGGAGGAGACGGGACCCTGAAGAACAACCGGATCTTCCCGGGGGTGTTTTCTGTGGAAAACGCCCTACACGGCAGAGATGTCCAGCTTGATCGTGGCAGTGACCTCGGGGTGCAGGCGAACCTGGACCCTGTGGTCACCGACCGACTTGATCGCACTCTTGATCTCGATCCGACGCTTGTCCAGGTCAGGACCACCGGAGGACTTCACGGCCTCGGCGATGTCCGCGGGTGTGACCGAACCGAACAGGCGGCCACCCTCGCCGGCGCGCTGCTTGAGACGCACGGTGAGCGCGTTGATCTGGCCCTCGACCTGACGTGCCTCCTCCAGGGTGCGGATGTCGCGGGAGCGACGGGCACGCTGGATGAGGTCGATCTGCTTCTGGCCGCCCCGCGTCCACGGAATCGCGAACCCGCGGGGAAGCAGGTAGTTACGGCCGTAACCGTTCTTCACCTCGACGACGTCGCCGGGGGATCCGAGTCCGTCGACCTCGTGGGTCAGGATCAGCTTCACGACAAAAACCTCCCTCGGATGTTCCCGGCTAGCGAGCGCTGCTGGTGTAGGGCAGCAGAGCGATCTCGCGCGCGTTCTTGATCGCGGTCGCGACATCACGCTGGTGCTGCGTGCAGTTACCGGTCACGCGGCGGGCACGAATCTTGCCGCGCTCGGAGATGAACTTACGAAGAAGCGTGGTGTCCTTGTAATCGATGTAGGACTGCTTCTCGTGGCAGAAAAGGCAAACCTTCTTCTTGGGCTTGCGTGCTGCCGGCTTCGCCATCGTGGTGCTCCTTCACAAGAGCCCCGGGGGTCTCCCGGGGATGGTCTGTGTACAGGGACGAAGGCTCGACCACCCACGGGTGATCGGGCCAGGTACTACGGGTGTCAGAACGGCGGCTCGTCGGAGAAACCTCCGCCGCCGAAACCGCCGCCGCCGCTGTTGGTCGCCCACGGGTCCTCGGCCGGGGCCCCACCGCGTCCGCCCTGCGGACCGCCGAAGCCACCACCCTGGTTCCCATAACCGCCGCCCTGAGGCTGTCCACCACCGAAACCACCGCCACCCTGGCGCGGGGTTCGGGTCACCTTCGCGGTCGCGTACCGCAGGGCCGGGCCGACCTCTTCGGCGTCGACCTCGAAGACGGTCCGCTTCTCACCCTGCTGGGTCTCGAAAGAGCGCTGCTTCAGTCGGCCCTGCACGACGACACGCATGCCACGTTGAAGGCTCTCGGCCACGTTCTCCGCGTACTGGCGCCACACCGTGCAGGTGAGGAACATGGACTCGCCATCCTTCCATTCCCCCGACTGCCGGTCGAAGACGCGGGGTGTCGAGGCCACACGGAAGTTGGCTACAGCGACTCCACTGGGCGTGAAGCGCAGTTCAGGGTCATCGACGAGGTTGCCGACGAGCGTGATCTGGGTTTCGCCTGCCATGGAACGGCTCCGGTTCGAGATAGACGGATCAGGCACGGTGGCCTGCTCCCCCGATCATCCGTGCCGGGGACGACAAAATGGGATGTTCAGGGGCGGGGTGTGGACGACTGCCGTCCGCATCGAAGCGGACGGACACGGACCTAGTGGACCTCGGGGCGGATCATCTTGGTGCGGACCACGTCCTCGGCGATACGGAGCTGGCGAGTGAGCTCCTTGACCGTGTCGGCCTTGGCCGTCAGGTCGATCACCGCGTAGATACCCTCGGACTTCTTGTCGATGTCGTAGGCGAGACGACGCTTACCCCAGATGTCGACCTTCTCGACCGAGCCGCCGTCGTTGCGTACGACGCCGAGGAAATTCTCCAGTGACGGGGCCACGGAGCGCTCGTCGAGGGCGGGGTCGAGGATGACCATGATTTCGTAACGACGCATAGGCGCGCGTTCCTCCTCTGGACTGTCGCGGCCATGGAATCTCCATGGCAGGAGGGCAGGAGCCCCGGATCGCCGTGCCCACACTCTCGCGTGGACCACCACGGGGCTCTGAGCCGTACGGGAGGCAAGGTTACCAGCAGCAAAGGACCACCTGTGTGCTTCCCGGAACGGACCGGGGGCGAAGGCACCGGGGCCGCCACACGCTCCTTGCATGTGGCGGCCCCGGTCATGGGTTCTTCGACGAGTCATCAGTCGAGAGGGCGACCCGTCAATCCCGTTCGGGCCTGATCAGGCTGTTGTTCTCCCAGCCCTCTCCCGGCTCGGGTCCCGGAATACCCGGGGTCTCCTCGTCACACTCCTCCGAACGGGGGTCACATTCCTCGCCCTCGTCACCGTCGTCGTCTTCCTCTTCCTGACACGCAATGTCCCACCACTCACACTCCTCCGGGTCGGGCTCGAGCTCACACTCGGGATCGTGCGGGTCGCACTCCTCGGGCTCAGTGGGTTCCTCGGACGGCTCCTCGGTGGGCTCTTCCTCCTCGGGCTCCTCGGACGGGCTCGACGAGGGCAGGTGGCTCTCCTCCTCACCGACCCACTGGGGCGGCGGGAACTGCTGGTGATCCTGTCCCTCCATCGCCGTGGCCATGAACTCGCGCCACACGTTGGCCGAGGTCGTGCCACCGAAGATCTCCTCGGCGACACTGCCGTCGAACTGCAGTGGCTCACCGCTGAATCGACTCAGACTGACCGCGGTGGACAACTGTGGCGTGTACCCGACGAACCATGCCGACACCGCGTCACTGGAGGTACCGGTCTTGCCCGCCACCGGACGCCCGTCGGGCAACGCCGCGCTGGACCCACCGCCGTTCTCGACGACCTGGGTCAGAGCATGGGTGGCGTCGGCGGCGACATCGTTGCTGACCACCTCTGTACCGTTGGCGAGCTCGTCCGCGTCCTCCGGTTCCAGGACATTGCCTTCTCGGTCGACCAGCTCGGTGACCATGTGCGACGGGAAGTGACGTCCCTCCGCTGCAAGGGTTGCGTATCCGGAAGCCATGTCCAAGGAGTTGACCTGGTGGGTACCCAGAGCGATCAAAGGCCCACGTACGGACGTCTCGACCCGGTCGGGGTGCACACCCATCTCGACGGCGAGGTCGTCGACGTTCTGTTCACCGACCCGGATCGCCAACTCCACGTAGCTGGTGTTGACCGAGTCCGCCGTGGACTCGACCAGGTCGACCGGACCGTGGCTGACATCGCCCGCGTTCTGCACCGGGCTCTGCAGGCCGGGGAACTCCTGTGGGGAGTCACCGTCGAACATGCTGCGCATACTGATGTTGTCCTGCAACGCGGCGGTCAACACATAGGGCTTGTACGCAGAGCCCGCCTGTGTCTGATGCGTGAGGGAGTTGTTGATGACCTCCGCCGCGTCCGAACCACCGTGGAAGGCCTTGATCTCCCCGGTGCCGGGATCCACCGCGGTCAAACCACGCATGGTGTCCTCAGCCATGTCCGGCAGGACGTCGAAGGCCTCCCCCGCCGCATCCATCAGGTCCTCGTCCAAGGAGGTCTTGACGGTGTAACCCGAGGTCGCGATGTCAGCACCGGTGATGCCCTCGTAGCGCCGTTCGATCTCGTCGATCACCGCGTTACGTACGTAGGCGAGCTTGGGGTCGTCCACCTCTTCGGGGTCGTACTCGACCGGCTCGGGAAACTCCAGAGCCTGGGCCTCGGACTGGCTCAACCCCAGTTCCGGCTCGATCTGGTTGAGCTCGACGAGCTGCTCCTTCATGTAGGGCCAACGATCCTCCCGCATGGCCCTGTCGTGCGGACCACCCGGTTCGGGGTTGGCGAAGGCGCTCGGCTGCTGAATGATCATGCCGATGAAGGCGCCCTCGGCCTCGTCCAGATCACCGACCGATTTGTCGAAGTAGGCCTGCGCGGCGGCCTCGATCCCGGAGGCGTTGCGCCCGAAGTAGATCGTGTTGAGGTACTGCTCCAGGATCTGGTCCTGTTCCAGCTGCTGGGACAGCTTCAGGGAGATGAAGATCTCACGGATCTTGCGCTGCAGCGTCTGTTCCTGCGACAGACCGGAGTAGTAGTTGCGGGCCATCTGCTGGGTGATGGTCGAACCTCCACCGGCCTCACCACCCGACAGGATCGCGCGCGCGGTGCCGCTGATGCTGATACCCGGGTCGTCGTAGAAGGTGTGCTGTTCTGCGGCGAGCACCCCGCTGATGACGGTGTCCGGGATCTCCTCGAAATCGACGGGGATCCGGTTGACCTCACCGGTGGTCAGAGCGACCTCACCGTCCTCGTCACCTTCTCCCTCCCACATGATCTGGGTGGCACTGAGTTGGGTGTCGGCCTGGTGACCCAGGTCGTCCGCATCGGGGGTCATCGCGTACAACACCGCGAAGGCCGCGACGCCACCGATGATCATCAGGCCACCGACAACCAGGGCGGGCTTCCACACCTTGGAAAGGAACCGTTTCCACCAAGGACGGTCGTCGAACCCACCCTCGCGGGGACGACGACGGCCTCCACCACCGCCTCCGCGGCCCCCTGCCGCGGCACGGGTCCCCCTCCCCGGGGGACGGCGACGCCCTTCGGCCCGTGAGGCGTGCTCACGTGCGCGAGGGTCCCGGGGGTCGTTCGCGCGGCGACGTCCCCCTGCGCGAGGGTCGTCCGGGCGGCGGCGCGGACCTTCCCCGTCGGGGCGGCGTGCACGCTCACCCTCGGGGCGGCGCCGACGTGGATGCTCATCGCCTTGGGGTGGGCGTCGCCTCTGCCCCTCGGCCCGGCGATGTCCTTGGCCCTCCACGGCGCGTCTGCGCCCGCCTTCGGGGCGAGCACCTTCGGCCCGGGCACCTTCGGACGGGCGGCGGCGTGGACGCTCACCGTCTTCGTTTCCCCAAAAACCGTTGTCCGTCTCCGGCTTACGGCGTCTGCCCACACGTTCATCCCGTGACGGGGCTTCGGTCCGATGCCTCCCGCCGTCGCCACGTGGACCGTCGACCGGGCCCTCGGCCCGGCGACGGCCACCCTCGGCATTCCGTCGTCGTTCGGTACTCACGTGGTCCTCGATTGCCTCTCACGGCCGGTCGGCCTGACGATTCCTTGGTGGAAACGGGGGACTGTCCCCCTGGGGGATCGGTGATCCGCGACCTGTCCACGGTGCACGACACGGTCCGATCTCTCGGCCGATGGCCGTGGCCAGTGTCGTCACCCGTCGTCCAAGGCTCAATGAGAAGACGCTCATCTCCGAGCCGAGGTTTTCAACAGGTCGCGAAGACGTTGGCCGCTTCTTCCTCCTGATCGTTGGCCTGCGGGGGCTCGGCCCCGGTCGGGATCGGTCGATCCGACGTCGGCTCCGCTGCAGCAGGGCGGTGGCTTGGGGGAGCTACCGACTACGCACGCAAATCATGGGTCACGGTAGATCGAGGGAACGGTAGAGCACAACCCATGCGCGAGCGTATCGCGTGCAATGGACAGGTTCTTCACCCCCGTTCGGAAATCCCACGTTTCAGCAGTTCAGCTGCGGAAAAACGAACAGTTACGGCAGTTGTGACCCGCACCACGCGATGGCGGCGGTCGCATCTGACCAGTTCGGAGGCTTATGTGATGTTTTGCGCGCATTCGCTTGTGCAGACAGAGGACAGCGGCTTCGAAAGGCAAGACCGAGGCCTCTTTTCCCTGCTCGTCGATGTGGCGTGCGACGGTACCGCGTGCCACCCTCGCGGACCGACGGCGCTAGAGTCATAGCCGAGCAATCCAGCCGGGTACATGTCCCCCGGCAGCCGACGGCCGGGGCAGCCGTACCGCACGTGTCCGTCTCGCGGTGAGTACGGCGGGTGAGGGCGGGAACAGATCGACCTTGCCCGCTGCTGTCCACAAGACGGACAACAAAGCAGAGCGACGAATCCCGAATCAGCGTCGGCGCGGGTCCGTCGTCGTGCGCTGTGGGATCCATGTTCGCGAAGAAGAAGGAGCAAGAACCAATGGGTTCGGTACGTGTAGCCGTCGTGGGCGTCGGCAACTGTGCGGTGTCGCTCGTCCAAGGCGTGCATTACTACAAGGACGCCGCCCCCGATTCCCGGGTGCCCGGTCTGATGCACGTTCAGTTCGGCCCGTACCACGTGAGCGACATCGAGTTCGTCGCAGCCTTCGACGTGGACGCGAAGAAGGTCGGCCAGGACCTGTCCAGCGCCATCACGGCGAGTGAGAACAACACCGTCAAGATCTGTGACGTCCCACCGACCGGCCTGACCGTCCTGCGCGGCCCGACCTACGACGGTCTGGGCATGTACTACCGCGAGACGATCCAGGAGTCCTCCGAGGACGCGGTGGACGTCGTCGCGGCCCTCAAGGCGGCCAAGGCCGACGTGCTCGTGTCCTACCTCCCGGTCGGCTCGGAGGAGGCCAACAAGTTCTACGCCCAGTGCGCCATCGATGCCGGTGTGGCTTTTGTCAACGCGCTTCCCGTGTTCATCGCCTCCGACCCAGAGTGGGCCGACAAGTTCACCGAGGCCGGCGTGCCCATCGTCGGTGACGACATCAAGTCGCAGATCGGTGCGACCATCACCCACCGGGTGCTGTCCAAGCTGTTCGAGGACCGCGGTGTGGTCGTGGACCGGACCTACCAACTCAACTTCGGCGGCAACATGGACTTCAAGAACATGTTGGAGCGGGAGCGGCTGGAGTCCAAGAAGGTCTCCCAGACCCAGTCCGTCACCTCGCAGATCCCGCACGAACTCAATGCCGGTGCGGTGCACATCGGCCCCTCGGACCACGTGCCGTGGTTGGACGACCGCAAGTGGGCCTACATCCGGCTGGAGGGGCGTGCGTTCGGCGACGTGCCGCTGAACCTGGAATACAAGCTGGAAGTGTGGGACTCCCCCAACTCCGCGGGCATCATCATCGATGCCGTTCGTGCGGCCAAGATCGCCAAGGACCGCGGTATCGGGGGTCCGCTCCTGGCCCCTTCCTCCTACTTCATGAAGTCGCCGCCCGTCCAGTACAGCGACGCAGAGGCTCATGACCGGGTCGAGCGCTTCATCACCGGCGAGGACTGACCCCGACCGGTCCCCGATTTTCCAGGGCGCCGGTACACCCCCTCCTCATGGGTGTGCCGGCGCCCTGTGTGTTCTCACCCGTCACTCGTCGGTTCCCCTCGAAGACCGATCCACGGCACGGTCCACCTACTCTGAGACCGTGTCCTCCTCCTTCTTCGGTGATCTGCGTGTGGTCCTTCGTGGCTCCCGGTTCCGCCGTCTGTTCGGAACTCGTCTGGTGTCGCAGTTCTCCGACGGGGTCTACCAGGCGGGTCTGGCCGGGTTCGTGTTCTTCAACCCCGAGCAGCACACGAGCGCATGGGCCGTCGCTGCCGCCTTCGCCGTGCTCTTGCTGCCGTTCTCGGTGGTGGCACCGTTCGCGGGGGTGCTCATCGACCGTTGGCCGCGCCGCCAGGTACTTCTGTTCTCCGCCCTGACCAAGGCGGCCCTCGGTGTGGTGAGTGCGGTACTGGTCGCCCAAGGGGCAGGACCCGAGTTCTTCATCGCCGCACTACTTGTGTTGAGCGTCAACCGCTTCTTCCTGTCCGGCCTGTCGGCAGGCCTGCCGTACGTGGTGCCTCGGGAGAAACTGATGATGGCCAACGCCGTCACCCCGACCTGCGGCACTGTCGCAAGTTCTTTGGGTACGGGCTGGGGCCTGCTCATCGGGATGATCGGCGGTGAAGAGGCACTCGGAACGGGGATCATCCTGTTCGTGGCGGCCCTGGGCTTCGCCGCGGCGGGTGCGGTCTCCTTGACTCTGCACCGTCGAGAACTGGGTCCACACCTGGAGGAGGAACCCGAAGAGATACGTACCGCAGTCCGTCACGTGGTACGGGGCATGGTCGACGGCGTACGGCACATCTGGTCACGGACCCCTGCGAGGGACGGGTTGGCCACCATGGGGGTGCACCGTGTCCTGTTCGGCATTTGCACGCTCTTGACCCTGCTGTTGTACAACAACACGTTCACCGGTGGAGGTGTGGCCGGACTCGCAGGGTTCTCGGTGGCAGCAGCACTGCTGGCGATCGGTTTCTTCCTGGGTGCGGTGGCCACCCCTTGGGCGACCGGGCGGGTGAGCGCGAGCACGTGGATCACCTCACTACT